>JAFOMO010000234.1 GCA_017418905.1 Clostridia bacterium
CGACAGGCTTTGAGATATGCTCGTCGGCAGGCTTTGACGGTACGTCAAAATCAAAAGAAACTTTTTACTCTACAGAAGCTGCAACCTGTGCAGGTGCGGCGGTTGCTTCAATAACAGGAGCAGGAGTTTCTTCCTGAACTGCTGTGATCGGAGCTTCTTCCTTTGTTGCTGTTTTCTCTTTAAGTACGAAAGGCTCGTCTGTTTTTTCAACATTAAGACCTTCGACAAGATCCTGATCGTAGTTTGCCTTTATTCCGTTGAGAATAGTTTTGTTCATTATAAAGCCCAATGTTGAGGGGTTGATAATGAAGTGAGTAGCGTCTGTGTACTCTGCAATAAGTCTTGCGTCTATAACATACAGACCCTTAAACGGCATACCAACGCTTCTTGCCTCTGAGAAGTCTGTGAATACAGGGCAGAATTTAGCATATCCGTCTGTAATGAGAAGGGGCTTGAACTCGTCTAAATTCTCTTTTGTGATCTCTGTAATATTATCATCAAGAGCATAAGTATAAACCTTGTTGCCCAAGAAAGATGCGGCGATAGTTTCACGCAGCTCATCATCTTTTCTCTGCATAAAGTTCAGGATCTTAAAGTAAAGCTTAGGTGCGATAACGCCCTCAGACTTAACGTGCTCGTCAAAATCTTCGGGAGCGTAAACGTGCTCTTTGTTTCCGTTAACAATGATCTTCTTAAGACCGAATCTCTTCAGGTCGTCAAAGAACTCGCCCTTATCATCAACTGCGGTAGCGGCTGTATCGTCAACTGCTATCTCTGCGGTACGCTTCATTGTACATACGTTTACGCAGAACTCCTCGTCAAGATACGGATAATTGGTAACGGTAGAATATGTGCAGTAAAGCTCATCAGCGTTTACAACATCATCAATTACCTTCTTGAGCGGATCGACAGGAGTTGTGTCGAGCTTCTCTTTAATAAGGGTATTGAGGCAGTCTGAGCAGAAATTACGATTGTCAAAGAGGTAAAGATCGGATTCCTTGTATTCCTTACCGCAGATAGTACACTTAGCCGTTCTGCTTGAGTTGGGACGCTTCCTCTTTGGAGCATCACCTGCGCTGTTGGGAGCAACAGGCGGCATATTTGTCTTTGTAGAAGTGGTTTCAACTGCGGCAGTAGGCGCATTGCTCTTTCTTGTTATAACATAGTCATAGTCTGCGCCTGTATCGTCCTTGATAACTTCCACCGAGAAGTTCTGAGGTTTGTTCTTGTAGTTCTTCCAGAAGTTGAGCTCACGCAGCTCTATGGGAACGATCATGCCGTTTACGATCTTATATGTCTTGCCGGCTCTTGTATCGTTGTATATCTTGCAGTACTGGTTTTCAATAACTAGCTTTGTATATTCGTTTTCTACAAACTTGATTCTGGCTTTCTTTGGTTCTTTGAGGGTAGATGTCTTTACATCTTCTTTGCCGCCTGCGCCGGCTTTTGGTGCGTCCTTCTTTGCAGTTGTTGCAGCTGTTGTGGCGGAAGTATCCGTTGCCGGAGCAACATAAGGAGCTGCTTTTTGTACCTCGGGAGCAGGAGTAAGAGAACCGTCCTCATTTACCTTTGAGATCTTGCAGTCGTACATTTTTCCTGTTGAGTCTTTGAATACTTCAAGTGCAAAGCCCTGAGGATTCTTTTCTCTGTTCTTCCAGAAATTCATCTCACGCTGTTCGATCGGGATTTTCTTCTCGTCAATGATCTTGAATGTTCTGCCTGCACGCTTGTCAATATAGAATGAGGCGTACTGATTCTGAAGTATAAGCTCGGTAGTATCGTCTTTTGTAAACGGTACCATATTTGTCGGCGCAGTGCCGATAGTTTCTTTTACCTTTGGTGCGCTTGCTTTTCCACCTGTGCTGCGAGGTGCTTTGCTGAGTGCCGCAGCAGGTGCTCTGTTTGCATCGGGTGCAGGAGGTGTCGGTCTGTTTGCAGCAGGTGCAGGAGGTGTCGGTCTGTTGAAAGACGGTGGTGTTGGCTTATCCTGTGCGGCAGCAGGCTCGCTCTTATCGTCTGCGGCTGTATCTTCGTTCTGATTCTTAGAGATCTTATAGTCGTATATCTTGCCTGAACGGTCTTTTACTATCTCAACAATAAATTCGTTAGGACGTCTCTGATGATTCTTCCAGAAGTTTACTTCTCTTTGCTCTATCGGAACCATTTCGCCCTCGATAACCTTAAATGTTCTGCCTGCACGAGTATCGTTGTAGATCGTGAAATACTGGTTTGAGAACATCTCTTTGTATGTATCGGAAGGAGCAAAAGCAATTCTTGTAGCTTTTTCGCTGTCCTCAATGATCGTTTCAACAGGCTGAGAGCTTCTTTGCGGTCTTGCGGCAGGAGCAGGAGGCGTGGGGCGTGAAGGTCTTGCCGGAGGCGGTGAAACTCTGTTTGCACCGGGAGCAGGAGGTGCAGGGGGTGTCATTCTGTTAGAACCCGGTGCAGGAGGTGCAGGAGGTGTAGGAGGTGTAGGAGGTGTAGGAGGTGTAGGAGGTGCAGGAGGTGCAACCCCGTTAGAACGCGGAGAAGGAGGTGCGGCAGGAGCGTCACCCGGCTGTGCGGCTCTTGATATTTTATAGTCAAACACCTTGCCTGCGGCGTCACGCTCGATCTCAACCTTAAAGTTGTTTTTGTTTCGCTCGCGAGCTTTCCACATATTTACGTCTTTTTGATGGGTAGGTACGATCATGCCGTCAATAACCTTAAAGGTTCTGCCGGCTCTTGTGTCGTTATACATTTCAAAATAATCGTTTTTAAACATGAGCTTTGTTGTATCGTTTGGCTCAAATTTAACTCTGTCATTTGCATTTTTACTTGTGTTAGTAAAGTCTGGCATCAGAATCACTCCTTTAAAGAAATTTTACTATATTTCAAATATTTTTTCAATACATTTTATAACATTTTCGGAGCATTTTTTAAAAAAATATTATTATTCAACACATAGCGGAAAAGTATGTTTGCAATATGCTTAAAGTCCACCTTAAATAATTGGTATATTTGTACAACCTGAATTTTTCTGTGAATTTCAAGTCATTTATCAGCAGTAAATTAGGAATAGTCAAGAAATAAGTTGTGTAATTCAGACGAAAAATAATTTGTTCTGTGTCAGGTACAATACCGCAGTAATATTGACGCATTTCAAGGTATTGTAACGACACACAGGGCAAATCAGGTGAGTTTGAAAGTGCAAGTTATTTCTTGACGATTTTTTAGCTTGACATTTCGGTTATTTGTTGATTATAATAAAAGTTGATAAAAATATTGCTTTGCAGTTCGGAGGTGTGACTTTTGCATGAAGAATTTGAACAGGTATACAGAGAATATTACGGCAGTATAAATAAATTCATATTAAAGCTTTGCGGTGACAGCACGCTTGCAGAGGAATTGACGCAGGAGACCTTTTACCGCACTTATTTATCTCTGCACAGATTTCAGGGGAAAAGCAGTTTATATACATTCATAGTGTCGATAGCAAAGCATACCTACTATAAGCATATGAAAAAGAATAAGCCTGTTATGCCATATGAAGATATTGATGAGCAGGCATATCTGCCGCAGAGCCACACAAGCGGTGATCCGCTGTATATATATGAAAAGAAAGATGAAAGATATGCATTAAGAAGAATGATAGATCAGCTTCCCGAAAAATACCGTGATGTCATATTATACCGCATATATGCCGAAATGACCTTTGAGCAGGTGGCAAAGGTTATGGATATAACAGAAAATTCTGCTAAGGTGCTGTTTCACAGAGCAAAAAAGAAGCTGTCGGAGGAACTGAAAAATGAAGATTACTTGTAATTTGGCTATGGATCTTGTTGACGTATACACTAACTGTGTTGCAAGCGACGAAACTGTAAATATCGTTAAAGAGCATCTGCGTGAATGTCCTGCTTGCAGGAAATATTATTCCGAGTATAAAAAAGAGCTCAGCGATATAAAAAACGATAAGCCTGTTTTCAAGGCTGAATTTTCGCCCAATCTGCCCGAGGAGCTGTTGACAGGCGGGATAGAGCGTCTTGCAAAGCGTCTGAGAATGAGAAGAATAGCCCGGAATATAACGAATGCAGCAGTGTTTGTAAGTGCAGTTGCCCTGATATTAAAAGAGTTTCTGTACAAGAAGAATCAAAATTGATGATGATAATATTTGTGTGATTTTCACATAAATTTGCATAAAAATTTAACCTAAATACAATTACCAAAAATCAAAATTTTGTTGCAATTGAATTTATTATTTGCTATAATATCTAAGAGGTGGTAACCATGAGCAATATAATTTTTAATAAATCGGTAGAATTTCTTGCGCAGATCGCACTTTTTAACGAGGCATATTCTAAGTCGGGATTAGACGAAACCATATCAAAAAGACTTCTTGACGCTGCGTCCGATATGGGTACGCATATAAATAAGTCCGTTTACGGCGACGATAAAGAAGATTTTACCGATCATCTTCAAGAGGCTCTCAAATGCTCGGTTGAGTGCGTATATCTCTTGAAAACATTAAGTTCAATGAATTTGTTCCCTTATGACTATGTTTATCTTATTACTTTACTCCAAGAGATCAAAAATGTTCTCATAGCGTCGATCAATGCCAATAAGAGCAATACTGCCGCAACAAGCACATGGAACAAGTATAACAAGGGAAATTATTCTTCATAAAAAAATACCGAGATAATATATTAAGCCGTAATTTCAGAATTACGGCTTTTTGGTCTTTTTAGCGTGGCGTTTTGAGAGTTAAGAGTTGAGAGAAAGTTTGTATTCAATTTTCCGTTTTCTATTTTCAATTTTCAATTTACAGTATCCGCTTTACTCGAAAAACATAAATATAACCAGATCCCACAGCATATGTATTGTGATAGGTATAAACAGGCTTTTCGTTTTGATAAACAGCAGTGAGAAAATTACGCTTAACAGCATTATGGTAATAAAGCCACCCGAGGTGAAGTTTTCGACAAATCCTCCCTTGTATATCCATATAGGGAAATGTATAATCAGAAACATTACTGCGTTTACTGCGATTGATACTTCATTGTGCCTCTCATAAGTTGAGTTCAGCAGAAAGCCCCTGAATACCGTTTCTTCGGTTATACCTACACAAATAAAAATGATAATATAATTTAATCCAAAGGTGTCGGAAATCTTTATTCTGTCGCCTGCACTTATTACGTTCATCAAGGGTATAAGCACTGTGAGAGGATATACCCACAAATATTTTATACATTCCTTATTTGGTTTGTATAGTTTCGGCAATTCGACAAAGAATGAGCCGCTGTACTTTCTGAGCAGCAGTACGGCAGGCAGAGTCCATGCAAGATTTTTTACGATACCGTCCTCAATGAAAGCCGCCCAGGCGTCGCTTGTATGCACTGCTAAAAAAGGCTTTGCAGTGAAATTGAATACCGCCCAGAACAGATAGAAGATCAGACTGTATATCACAAGCGTTTTTATAGGTATAAACTTCTTCTTGTCGTTAAGCTTTGTTTGCTCCTTTTCCATTATATATGACACTTCCTTTGGTTATGTTTCTATTATATTTATTATATCAGAAAACAGCGAAAATGCAATTAATGTGCGGTATAATATCGATGCTAAAGCTGATTTGGCAAATTATACAAAATACATATATATGTTTATTAATATTTTACAATCGGCTTATAAAAAAATTAAAAAACCTCTTGACGAATGAGTATAAATACATTATAATAATACTTGCGTGACTGCACAAAGATATGCGTTGAAGCGGGAGGTTGCGGCAAATGATGCCGGTTTTTCCGTGGAGTATGTCCGATTTTAAACCGGGCGACAGAATATTGAGCAATTAACAACAGCACACAAGTTTAGATTTTATACTGTGTGTTGTGGTGTTATGTGTGTAACACTAAAACTTAATTTGTTCAGCTTTACTGTGTTTATCCGGTGAACCGAATGGTTTTCCGGTTTTTTTAAATGGGTAAGTCCGAAACACCCGGAAGGGTGTACATCAGAATTTAAGCCAATAAATAAACTAAAGTAAAATTGTCCCCCAACAAAATATATTAGGAGGCGATTAAAGTGGCAGTCAATGAAAAAATCAGAATAAGACTTAAGGGTTACGATCATCAGGTGGTAGATCAGTCGGCAGAAAGAATAGTTGCCGCAGCTAAGCGTACAAACGCAACTGTTTCGGGTCCTGTTCCGCTCCCGACAGAGAAGCAGATCATCACAATTCTTCGTGCTGTTCATAAGTACAAAGACAGCCGTGAGCAGTTTGAAATGAGAACCCACAAAAGACTTATCGACATCATCAGACCGTCAAAGAAGACAGTTGATGAGATTCTCAAGCTTGAACTCCCTGCCGGTGTTGAGATCGA
>JAFOMO010000235.1 GCA_017418905.1 Clostridia bacterium
GGTGAATTTCAAAAACAGTCCTGCGGACTGTTTTTGAAAGAGGGGCATTTTGGCAGAAAATGCCCTTTACTTCCGTCTAAAACAAAAGTTCCCCCGCCGTGACACGGCGGCGCAATAAAGTATGCATTAAACAAACTTTACTTTTTGCACAGTCTGAATGTGCAATGTGCAATTGTTGCCTGCAAAAGTGTATGAATAGCATTAATTCAATTGCTAAATTACTCTTGTTCTTCTATCTTTGTGAAATTGCCAAATTTTCTGAATCTGTGATACCTGTTATCTAAAAGCTGTGATGTAGGCTGTCCGGCAAACTCTTTAAGATCCTTTTTGAGCTGATGTCTTATTGACTTGCACATCTTGTCAAAATTATCAAAATCTTCCGTTATTATGCCTTCAATTACCTTGAACTCTCTCATATCTGAGGCAGTTATCTTCAGGCAGGCTGCCGCATCTGCGACTTTGTTGCTGTCCTTCCACAGGATACTTGCGCAGCCCTCGGGAGATATTACGGAATATACTGCATTTTCAAGCATATACACCTTATCTGCCGTTGCAAGAGCCAATGCACCGCCGCTTCCGCCTTCGCCTATTACTATTGTGATGATAGGTGTTGCAAGTCCCATCATTTCAAGAATATTCTCTGCGATCGCCTGACCCTGACCTCTCTCCTCTGCGTCTGCACCGCAGAATGCACCTAATGTATCTACAAAGCAGATAACAGGTCTATGGAACTTTTCTGCCTGCTTCATAAGTCTTAATGCTTTTCTGTAGCCCTCCGGCTTTGGACAGCCGAAATTCTTTGCAAGTCTTGTTTGCAGATCTGTTCCCTTATCTATCGCAATAAAAGTAGCGGGAGTATTCTCGTCAAGATAGCCGATACCGCTGTATATTGCGGCGTCGTCACCGTATCTTCTGTCGCCGTGAAGCTCTATTATGTTTTTGAATATCTGATTTACATAAGCACTGCCCGTAGGTCTTGTGCTTGCTCTCGCTGTTTTCAGCTTTTCATACGGAGTCATTCTCTCCCACCTTTCCCTGAATGTATATTCAATATATTAGTCAATGTTTCTCTGAGCTTTTCTCTCGGAACAATAGCGTCTACAAAGCCGTGTTCAAGCAAAAACTCTGCACTCTGGAAATTATCGGGCAGCTTTGATCTCGTTGTCTGCTCGACAACTCGTCTGCCTGCAAAGCCGACAAGTGCTTTAGGCTCTGCTATGATAATATCGCCCTGCATTGCAAAGCTTGCCGTACAGCCGCCTGTTGTGGGGTCTGTGAGTACCGTAACATACAAATTGCCTGCATTTGAATGACGCTTTACAGCACCCGACACCTTAGCCATCTGCATCAGAGAAATGATACCCTCCTGCATTCTTGCGCCGCCCGAAGCAGTAAAGCCAATTACAGGCAGATCATTCTCCGTTGCATACTCAAAGATAGACGTTATCTTCTCGCCCAGTACAGAACCCATGCTCGCCATCATAAAGCGTGAATCCATTACAAAATATGCAAACTCGTTGCCGCCGAGTCTTGCCGTGCCTACAACTGCTGCGTCTTTTTCGCCCGTTGACTTTTTCGACTTTTCAAGCTTATCGGCATAACCCGGAAACTCGAGAAAATCCTTGCTTTCAAAGTTATCGAACATCTCCTTGTTCGACTTTCTGTCTGCAAGCAGAGCCACTCTTTCTTTACCGCCCAAGCGGAAATATTTTCCGCACTGGGGACATATCATATTATTTCTCAAAAGCTGGTGCTTGCTGTTTTCACTGTTACAGCTCTTGCACACGACCGTTGCGTTTTCTGTTTTTCTGATAAAAGACTCTACATCGGGCATCTGACTTGCAGTCTGTATAATATTCGTAATGTTTGTAAAGAAGTTTGCCATTTTCTTCCCTCCGTAAACACTGTTATTTTACAAGCGCAAACGAAAATTCTGCGCTTACACACAGCTTTCCGTTTACAAAGGCTTTGCCCTCTGCAAAGTAGAACGCACCCTTTGAACGTGTTATTTTACACTGTGTTTCTATGGTGTCGCCGGGTAATACCTTATTTTTGAACTTTACGTTATTAAGTCCCGTAAAATAAGGTGTTGCGCCCTCTGATACCTCTGCAAGCAATACACAGCTTGACTGCGCAAGTATCTCGCAGAGTATCACGCCCGGTACAACGGGATTTCCGGGGAAGTGTCCCTTCAAGAAAAATTCGTCGCCCGTAATATACTTCTTGCCGTATGCCACACCGTCTTTTATCTCCGCTTCGTCTATCAGAAGCATATTGTCACGGTGCGGTATAATATTCTTTATCTCTTCTATATTCATAGTTGTTCTCCGTTATTTTACAAGCTGAAATGCAAGACACGCATTATGTCCGCCAAAACCGAGATTTGTGGAAAGTGCAAGCTCGATCGGTGTTTCAACAGCCTTATTAGGCGTATAGTTAAGATCGCACTCTTCATCGGGTTCAACATAGTTGATAGTCGGCGGAACTGTATTATACCTCAGCGCATTTATAGCTGTTATAGCCTCGATAGCACCTGCCGCACCGAGCATATGACCTGTCATAGACTTTGTGGAACTTATATGGAGCTTATACGCATCATCACCGAAAACGTTCTTGAAGGTAGTTGTTTCGGTAACGTCATTGAGGTGTGTGCCTGTGCCGTGAGCGTTTATATATATCTTATCTGCCTCAACAGGGCTTATATCCTTCATAGCCTCTTTTACTGCGTTTGCGGTAGCAAAAGCCTGCGGATCGGGAGAAGTTACATGGAATGCGTCACACGTTGATCCGTAGCCTACTATCTCAGCATAGATCTTTGCGCCTCTGTTGACTGCGTGTTCGTACTCCTCAAGAATGAGAGCTGCTCCGCCCTCGCCCATTACAAAGCCTCTTCTGCGCTTGTCAAAAGGAATAGACGCTGTATCTCTTGTAGGTGCGTCCGACAAAGCCTTGCACTGTCCGAAGGTAGCGATACCGAAGGGAGTCAATGTTGCCTCGGCACCGCCGCAGATTATAGCGTCTGCGTAGCCGTGTTTTACTGCCTTATAAGCCTCGCCTACTGCCGTTGCGCCTGTTGCGCACGCTGTTGATACGCACATATTAACACCCTTTGCGCCGAATGCGATAGCAACGTTTCCTGCGGCGATATTATATATCATTTTAGGTACAAACAGAGGAGAAACTCTTCTTGCGCCCTTCTGCTCAAATACGGGGTATTCCTCGCAGAATGTAGTAAAACCGCCGACACCCGAACCGAAATAAACGCCAAGACGTGTTTCGTCAACAGTACCGAGAATACCGCTGTCTTTAACTGCCTCTGTTGCGGCGTATACTGCGTACTGAGAAAACAGATCCATTTTTCTCAACTGAGCCTTATCGACAACTGCGGCAATATCTACATTTTTAAGCTCGCCTGCGAACTTATACTTTGAATCGCTTACATCAAATTTTGTTATCTGATCTATACCGTTGACACCCTTAACGGCATTTTCCCAATATTCTTTTACGGTGTTACCGATCGGTGTCAATGCACCCATACCTGTTACGACAACTCTACTCATGTTTCCCCTCCTGAATTACATTGCAAGTCCGCCGTCTATGCGGATCACCTCGCCTGTTATATACGACGCTTCATCCGAGCAAAGAAATGCTATTACATTTGCAACCTCTTCGGGGTCGCCGCCTCTGCCCATAGGAATAGATTTTGTAAACTGTTCCTTTGCGCTGTCGCTGAGTACCTTAGTCATATCTGTGAGGATAAAACCGGGAGCAACTGCGTTTACTGTTACATTTCTTGAAGCAAGCTCTTTTGCGACAGTCTTTGTAATACCTATAACACCTGCTTTGGAAGCAGAGTAATTGACCTGTCCGACATTGCCCATAAGACCTGTAACAGACGAAATATTTACTATCCTGCCGCTGCGTTGTTTCATAAACCGGCGGTAAGTATGCTTTATCATATTGAATGTACCTTTGAGATTTACATTTATTACTGCGTCAAAATCAGCCTCTTCCATTTTGAGCACAAGCTTATCTCTTGTGATACCGGCGTTGTTTACAAGAATATCGATACCGCCGAACTCTTCAATTATTTTCTCTACGCAAGCCTTTGACTGCTCAAAATCCGATACATCACACGGATACATCTCTGCACGAACACCGAAAGCCTCTATTTCTTTTTTGGCATTATTTGCCTCTTCTTCGCTGCCGATGTATACAACGGCAATGTCAATGCCCTTTGACGCAAGCTTTTTTGCTGTTGCAAGTCCGATACCTCTTGAAGCACCGGTAATAACAGCAGTTTTCTTTTCATTACTCATTCTTTTCTCTCCTCTTTGGTTACAGGCTCAAAGCCTCAAGTGTTTCTTTGTTTTCAACATTGAATACACGAACATCACTGTTTATCTTCTTTATCAAGCCCGAAAGCGTTTTGCCCACACCTACCTCGATAAATGTGTCAACGCCCTCGGCAACGAGATTTTCTATTGTTTTCTGCCACTGTACGGGGTTTATTACCTGCTTTGTGATAAGCTCTTTGTAATCTCCGCTGTACGGCTGTGCTGTTACGTTGCTGTATACGGGCATATCGGGAGTACCGAGCGTTACACCGTCAAGATACTCTGCAAGACCTATTGAAGCACTGTTCATAAACGGTGAGTGAAAAGCACCGCTTACAGCAAGCTTTACTGCTCTGCCCTTTTCTTCTTTAACTGCGTCTGCAAGCTTATCTGCGTTCTCAACAGACGTTGCAACTACCGTTTGTGCAGGACTGTTGTAATTTACGGGGTAAGTATCTTGAAATCCTGCGGCTATCTCTTCTACCTTCTGAGGTGCAAGCTTCAGCACTGCGACCATCGTACCCTCACGCTCATGTGCGGATATATCCATTAATTCGCCTCTTCTGCAAACAAGCTTAAAGGCTTCTTCATAGCTCAGAATACCCGAAAAACCCAGAGCGGCTATCTCTCCGAGAGAAAAGCCTGCGACATAATCGGGCGTGATGCCCTTTTCTTTGACAGCGGCGGCGGCGGCAAGGTCTGCGGCGAATACACAAGGCTGAGTATTTACAGTGCGGTTGAGTACCTCCTGAGCACCCTCAAAGCACTGTGCAGACGTACCCTCTCTTACGGAGTCTGCCATATCAAAAACTGCCTTTGCGGCAGGTGAGCAGTCATAAAGCTCTTTGCCCATACCTGTATACTGAGCACCCTGTCCGGAAAATACAAATGCTATTTTACCCATTTTGCAGCTCCTCCCAAAAGCTTTTCGGCTTCATCGAAAATCTCTGTTACTATCTCTTTTGCTGTCTGTTCTTTCGTTATCATACCCGAGATCTGACCTGCAAGCAGACAGCCGTCTTTTGCGTCACCCTCGACTGCGGCTTTTCTCAAAGCACCTACACCCAAAGACGCAACAGACTCTGCCGTTGCCTCGGGAGCATATTCAGCCTTAGTAAAGTTACGGGTAAAATTATTCTTTATACTTCTGCAGGTGTTTCCGCCAAAGCGTCTGCCTGTTGTTACGGTAGAAATATCGGATGCTTTAAGCACTGCATCCTTATAGTTCTGATGAACGGAGCATTCCTTTGCAACGAGGAATCTTGTACCAAGCTGTACACCGCACGCTCCAAGCATAAAAGCGGCTGCAACGCCTCTGCCGTCACCTATGCCGCCTGCGGCGATAACGGGAATATTAACGGCGTCAACCACCTGCGGAACAATAGCCATTGTGGTAAGCTCGCCAATATGTCCGCCGGACTCCTGACCCTCTGCGACAACTGCAACAGCACCGCATTTTTCCATTTTCTTTGCCATCGCAACAGAAGCAATAACAGGTATAACTTTAATGCCTGCATTCTGCCACATTTCCATAAACTTTGCAGGACTGCCTGCGCCTGTGGTAACGACCGCTACCTTTTCTTCTGCAACTACCTCTGCTACCTCAGCGGCATGAGGACTTTGCAGCATAATATTAACGCCGAAGGGCTTATCTGTGTTTTCTTTTGCAATGCGTATCTGTTCACGCAGATAATCACTGCCTGCGTTCATTGCCGATATTATACCCAGACCGCCTGCGTTGGATACTGCCGCTGCCAATTTTCCGTCGGCGATCCATGCCATACCGCCCTGAAATATGGGGTATTCTATTCCTAAAAGTTCGCAAATCGGAGAGCTGATCATTTTTTAATTCCCCTTTTTTATTATTTTGTTTATATGTATAACAATCTAAGAAAATGAACGAATAATCTTTCGTTTATTTTCTTAAACTGCTTTTTTCGGACACAAAAACCCGAACTGCTCCGACACATCTGCTGCGCAGAGCAGTCCGAACTCTTTGTTAGTAAACTACTTATCAGCCTACCTTAGCCTCAACTGCTGCAATTAAATCTGCAACTGTCTTCATGCTTGTATCTGCCTCGAACTCGATATCGAATTCATCTTCAATGCTCATAGCGATCTCTGTAACGTCGAGTGAATCAATGCCGAGATCCTCAAGGCTCTTGTTGTCTGTGATCTCTTCAACGTCTACGCCGATCTGCTCTGCGATAAGCTCTTTGATCTTTTCTGATACCATAATAATCTACTCCTTAATAAATATGTTTTTATTTATCTGAACAATGTGATTTATCACACTGTCGAATACCGGCTATAAAACGGAAATTTGAAAATGGAAAATTATCTATAATTCACCACTTCGCATTCACTTTGACTGTGAGCAATTCAATTCGTAATGCATAATACGTAATGCAGACCGTGCAAAAAATAAAGTTTGTTTAAATCAAGCTTTATTGCACCGCCTTGGAGCGGCGGGGAAAGTTTGGCTTTAGGTGGAAGTTAGGGGCATTTTCTGCCAAAATGCCCCTCTTTCAAAAACAGTCCGCAGGACTGTTTTTGAAATTCACCCCTAAAAGGGCTGGAGCGTGCCTCCGGCGGCTAAGGGGCGCTGCCCCTTAGAACCCCGCAAGCCTTTTGAA
>JAFOMO010000236.1 GCA_017418905.1 Clostridia bacterium
GGCGGGGCAACTTTGGCTCAAAATCATACTTAGGGGCATTTTCTGCCAAAATGCCCCTCTTTCAAAAACAGTCATTTAGACTGTTTTTGAAATTCAACCCTAAAAGGGCTGGAGGGTGCCTCCGGCGGCGAAGGGGCGCTGCCCCGTAGAACCCCGCAAGCCTTTTGAAAAAGGCTTGACCGAAAACTTATTTGTTGGTTTTTGCACAGTCTGAATGTACAATATTGTATTCGATACTTTTTGAATAACATAAGGCTTTAGTATAACATAGCGGAAAGTAAATTCCCATGCAGTGAAGTATTGGTTTTTTGTGTATGACTGCGCATTTCCACTTTCCGCTTTAGTATAGAATGCCCGCTGCGAATTGGAGTAAAGATTATGGTAAAAACAGAATTTAAAAATGGTATGCTTACGGCGTATCTCGGGGGAGAGATAGACCACCACACCGCAATACTTATGCGTGAAACGATCGACGGCGACGCAGAGCTTTATAAGCCGTCAATGCTTATTCTTGACTTTGCAAAGGTAAGATTTATGGACAGCTCCGGCATAGGTCTGATAATGGGACGCTGCCGAATGATGTCGCTGCTCGGCGGTAAGGTTCGGCTTGATAATATACCGCCCGGTATAAAGAAGATCATTGACCTTTCGGGTGTAAAGAGTATTACGTGCTGAAAAAGAGGTGTTGACAATGGAGCTTTTAAACGAAATGACGCTTAATTTTGCAAGCAAGAGTATGAACGAAAACTTTGCAAGGGCGGCGGTGAGCGCATTTATTTTGCCGCTTGACCCCACAATAGGCGAGCTTGCCGACATAAAAACTGCTGTAAGCGAGGCGGTGACGAATGCAATTATTCACGGCTATGAATACGGCGAGGGTGTTGTTACCGTGAATGTTAAGATATTCGATAACGGCAAGGTTACTATAAAAGTCAAAGACAAGGGCAAAGGCATTGCAGATGTCCGGCAGGCTATGGAGCCGCTTTTCTCAACAGTCGGCGGTGAGCGTGCGGGATTGGGCTTTGCGGTAATGCAGAGCTTTACCGACAATTTAAAGGTTACTTCAAAGGTGAATTGCGGCACCACTGTAACTATGGAAAAATACATAATAAGGCGGAGCAGAGCGCAGAGTGGCGACAAAGACTCGTGACGAAACTACCCTTGAAAATATAGGGCTTGTTCACAGTATAGCAAATAGGTTCAGGGGCAGAGGGATAGAATATGACGATCTTTTCGGGGCAGGCTGTCTGGGACTTATCAAAGCCGCCGACAGATTTGACGAAAGCAGAGGGCTTTGCTTTTCAACGTATGCAGTGCCGCTTATAATGGGCGAGATAAAAAGTCTGTTTCGCAAAAGCGGCGTTGTAAAGGTGAGCAGAACTTTGAAGGAGGTATATATAAAGGCTTTGCGTGTGTCGCAGGAGTATTCAAGCACTTACGGAGATCTGCCCACAGTTGGGCAGATAGCAGAAAAACTGGGCGTTGACGAAGAAACCGTTTCTCAGGCTTTTTGTGCGTGTAAAGCTCCTTTGTCACTCAGCATAGACGACAGCGAAGGGGAGAGCGCAGAGCTTGATGTACCCGTAGACTCGGAGGAGGAGAGCATAGCCGAGCGTCTGAGCCTTGAAAAGGCTTTGGAGAGCTTATGCGACTATGACAGAAGGCTTATCGAACTCAGATATTTCAAGGGCTTGACACAGACGCAGACAGCCGATATTCTCGGTATTTCTCAGGTGCAGGTGTGCAGAAAGGAGAAGAAAATTCTGGGCATACTCAGAGAGCAATTGTCAGTTAGCAGTTAGGAACTGTGCAGAAATAACTTGTGCATTTATGCTTGTCTAATTCGTCCTGTGTGTCGTTGCAATACCTTGAAATACGACAGTATTCCTGCGGCATTGCGCCTAACACAGAACAAATTATTCTGCGCCTAAATTGCACA
>JAFOMO010000237.1 GCA_017418905.1 Clostridia bacterium
CAAAATGCCCCTCTTCCAAAAACAGTCCGCAGGACTGTTTTTGAAATTCACCCCTAAAAGGGCTGGAGCGTGCCTCCGGCGGCTAAGGGGTGAGGGTCTCCGGGGGAGACCTCTGCGCAGCAGAAGCACCGACCGAGCCGGCAGGCGATACCGCTGCCCCTTAGAACCCCGCAAGCCTTTTGAAAAAGGCTTGACCGAAAACTTATTTGTTGGTTTTTGCACAGTCTGCATTGCACATTGTTCTCAACTTTCCACTTTCCAAATTCCACTTTAAAAAAATTCCACTTTAGTAATTCACTTTGAATTTAAAAATTATTTATAAAAAGTATTTGACATACACCGAAAATAATTGTAAAATAGTACAGTAGTATGGTGCTGTTTGTGAGCCTGCATAATACAAATGGGAGGAAAATTTAATGAAAAAGATGGTTTCGCTTGCATTAACTGCCTGTATGCTGCTGTCGGTTTCTGCCTGCAATATGATAGTAAATGATAATAATGAAGAAGAATATGATTTTCCCGTAACTGTGGGAAATGTAATTTTTGACGAAGCTCCGCAGAAGGTGGCAGTTCTCAGCGACAATATAGCCGATATTATTTTAGCGTGCGGCTATGAGGGCAAGCTTGCCGCAAGAAGTGATGTGTGTGTTCAGGAGGATCTGCAAATATTGCCGTCTGTCGGTACTCCCGATTCTCCCGATTCAAGAACCCTGCGTGATCTCGGCGTTGATCTTGTTTTAGGTGATGAGTGCTTAGACCCCGATCTGAAAGAAACTTTAAGCAATAACGGCATAGAGGTGCTCATAATAAAGCCTGCAAACAGCGAAAACGATCTCAAAAAGCTTTATAATAATGTAGCGTCTATCTTAGGCGGCAGCTATAACGGAAAAATGAAGGCTATGAGTACGCTTGATACAATTCAGGGGCAGCTTGATAATATAAGAAATGTTTCGGGCGAGTCTGATATTGTAACAACGTCCTGCTATATCTATGATATTAACGGCGACGAGTGTACGGTCGCTGTAAACGGTCAATATGCTTCCTCTTTGTTTGAATATGCGTCTGTTACAAACGTGCTCGCAGAGGACGAGGACGGCGTTATCGGAATAGATATGCTGATAAGAAGTAATCCGCAGTCGATATTCTGCGCCGAGGGCGTAAAGGAGAAAATTGTCGGAAACAAAGACCTTAAATCTTTGGCGGCTGTTTCGGGCTCAAAAATATATACCTTACCGAAAAAGTATATCGAGCTTCAGGGCAGCACAAGAGTTATCGCAGTAGATTATCTCGCTTCCAAGTCTCACGGTATCGGAAAAACTCTTCCGAGCTGGCCCGATGAGCTTGAAGAGGTTCAGCTTGAATATGTATCGCCGTTCACTCCGAAGGAAGGTATTTTCTATACTGTGGGTGAATCATATGAGGTAGTACAGTATATCGAAGAAAGACTTATTGAACTCGGTTATATGCAAGGAAAAGCAGATAAGAATTATACAGATGATACCGCTTATGCCGTAAGTCATTTTCAGAGCGTTAACGGTCTGAATGTCACGGGTATTGCCGATTATGATACTCTCACGGTTCTTATGTCGTCTGCCGCACTCGCTTCAAACGGCTCAAACGGCGAAGAGGTAACCTTGACGTTCTGAGAATTTATATTTAGTTTTGTATATATTTTAATATCGTATTGATTTTTTGATTTGAGTATGATATAATATCACTTGCATAGTTGCCCTTATAGCAATATTCGGGTATTCTATGTGATTTATGTACACACAAAGCACAGGGTTTCACTATTCTGTGCGATGTGTGTAAAAGTAAAAGACTTTTGCGGAACTGTTTGTACAGTTTCGCATTTTTCATTTATTGATGTTTATTAATGTTGATTTTGATGTGAAAACAGTTTATAATAGTACAAAGGCGAATAATTTTAAGCTGTATTTGCCGCAGGAGTATTTATTATTATGGAATTTGTTCACAAGTCTGTTTTGTTAAACGAAACTATTGAAGGTCTGGGCATTAAGCCAAATGGTATTTATGTTGACGGCACGGCGGGCGGCGGCGGTCATTCTTATGAAATAGCAAAAAGGCTTTCCAAGAATGGACGGCTCATTGCGATAGACCAAGACCCCGACGCAATCAAGGCTGCCTCACAGCGGCTCAAAGAGTTTGATAATGTAACTGTCGTTCGCAATAATTTCGGTAATATAAAAGAAGTCCTATTTGAGTTGGGTGTCACAGGTGTTGACGGCGTACTGCTTGACATAGGCGTGTCGTCGTGGCAGCTTGATTCTCCCGAGCGAGGATTTTCATACCACTATGACGCCCCCCTCGATATGCGTATGAGTCAAGAGGGCATTTCCGCCTATGATATTGTAAACGAAAGTGCGCCCTCCGAGCTTCTGAGAATACTTATACAATACGGTGAAGAAAAGTTTGCTAAGAATATTGTACGAGGTATTATCAACACACGAGAAACCGCACCCATAAAAACAACTTTAGAGCTTGCCGAGATAGTTAAGAACGCTTATCCTGCAAAGGCACGACAGAAGGCACACCCTGCAAGAAAAACCTTTCAGGCACTGCGCATTGCCGTTAACGGCGAGCTTGACAGACTGCGTGAAGGTCTTGACAATGCTTTTGATGTTCTGAACCCCGAAGGGCGGCTTGCTGTTATCACGTTTCACTCGCTTGAAGACGGTATTGTCAAGCAGACTATGAAAAAATGGTGCGAGGGCTGCACCTGTCCGCCCGAGTTCCCGGTGTGCGTCTGCGGCAAAAAACCAAAGGCACAGCTTGTGAACCGCAGACCAATAGAGCCGTCACAAGAAGAGCTTGAAAAAAACAACAGGGCAAGAAGCGCAAGACTCAGAATATGTGAAAAAGTTAAATAATTGTTAACAATTTAATAGAATTGTAACTTTTATGTAATCTTGCACAAATCGTAAGTTTTATTTTCAGATAGTTTGTTAGAAAATAATGTTTGGAAAAGTAACGGTTTTGTAGTATAATATAGTTATAGTTTATCGTTCAAAATAGTTTACGGACGTATTCAGAATATGAGGTGTTGTGATGACTTTCAGCGACAGAAACGCAGCATATGATCTTTCTCTGTTTGAAGAAGAGGAAGAGGTAGTGCAGCCGAAGTCGGAATCACAAAGAAGTATTGTATATGATATAGATAAAGAACGCAGAAAGAGGCGGCTGCCGAATGTAGATCCGCTAACGGCTCTGCTTGCGTTTGCGGCAACGGTTTTAACGGTTATCGCACTTGTTGCGATAATTCACGGACAGGCACAGTTGACCGAGTTGAATCAGCAAATAAGCGACGCACAGACAGAGCTTACCGAGCTGCAAAGCTATTATACACAAATGGAAATGAAGGTTGAAAACAAATTGGGACCTTCCGTAATTGAGGAGTATGCGAAAAACGAGCTTGGTATGAACAAGACACAGAGTTTTCAGAAGGAGTTTATTAGTCTTTCGGAGGGCGACAGCGCATATATAGCCAACAGCGGAAAGAAGAATTTCTTTGAGTCTGTACTCGATCATCTCGACAGCATTTGGGGTAAAGAATAGCTTTATTTTCAATACATATTTGTGACCCGATAGGTATATACATATTAACAAGAGCCGTATGTCAGTGACAGAGAGCTGTTCGGATCACCGAGCAAAGACAGGGGTGGGGCTTTACGGTTCCACCCTCTATTTTTAATGTGCAATGCAGACTGTGCAAAAACCAACAAATAAGTTTTCGGTCAAGCCTTTTTCAAAAGGCTTGCGGGGTGCAGGGGCAGAGCCCCGCCC
>JAFOMO010000238.1 GCA_017418905.1 Clostridia bacterium
AAGGCTGCAAAGCTTGATCCGATCGAGGCACTGAGATACGAATAATCCGCATAATCAGTGTGGAGTTTGGAGTGTGGAGTGTGGAGTTATTGTTTTCGATAATTCAACACTTCACACTCCTTATATTATTTATGAAAATAATATCACCACACTCCAAACTATTATAAAAGCGGTGATATTAAACGGAGTGTCGCCCCCATTATTTTTGCAGAGGTCTTGCCGCCGTTGATGTCGTTTTCTTTTGCCAAGACCGATACTTGAAGTGTACGCTGAAAATCTGCCTCTATATCCGCAATACAGGCGCAGTTATGCAGATATACACCGCACTCGTAATTGTGGTATAAGCTTCTGTAATCAAGGTTTATACTGCCGACAATTGATGTGTCGTCATCGCAGATGAACATTTTTGCGTGTATTACTCCCTTTGTATAGCGGTATATCTTTACTCCGCACTCCATTAATTCTTTGTAATACGTTTCCGATATTATCTGCATTAGCTTATTATCGGGTACGCCCGACATTATTATGATTATCTCAACACCTTTGTTTGAAGTCTGTTTAAGAGCGTTCAGCAAGCCCTCGCCGGGCACTAAAAAGGGCGTCATTATGTGTACATATTTCTTTGCACCGTGGAGTATATCGAGATATGAGTTGACGCTTGATTTTCGTCCGTCAAACGGATCGCACCCGAATGGTGCAGTTATACCGCAAAATGAATATACAGTATGCGTAACAATATATTTTGAGTATTCATTATAGTATGGTTTATCGTAATTCCACATATCGAGGAACATTTTTACAAAGCTGTCAACACATTTTCCCTTGACAGAAACGGCAGTGTCTTTCCAATGTCCTTCCGAGTAGTCGTGATCTATATAAACATCTGCAAGGTTTATACCGCCGGTAAAAGCAATTTTTCCGTCTGCTATGAATATTTTTCTGTGATCTCTGAAATTGTATTTTACAGAAAACAAAGGGTGATAGCGTGAAAAGACCTTGCATTTTATATTAAGCTTTGACAGCCTTTCGGGGTAATCGTGCGGCAATAGTGTAAGCTCGCAGTTTCCGTCATAAAGCAGGCGGACTTCAACACCGCTTTTTGCTTTTTCGGAAAGCAGAGATAATATACTTCCCCACATATCGCCCTCTTCTACAATAAAGTATTCAAGAAAGATATACCGCTGTGCATTGTTTATCTCTTGCAATATAGTCTGCCACAAGCTTTTGCCGCAGGGAAAGTATTCCACATAACAGCCTGTGTATTGTGGAAAACTTTCTTTTTTTCGTGCCGCTTGACGTTTCTTTTCAATAGCCTTGACCTTATACAGAGAATAAAGACAAAATCCTGCGCCTGCAAAGGGTATGAGCATAATTATAATACTCCACGTAAGCTTTGACGAGGAATCTATATCATACGATACGATATAGAGCAGAACGCAGAAAGAAAAGAGTACAGACAGATAAGCGCACGGTTTGAACGCTTGCGCCAGCCGTACCGAAACAAACACCGTGAATACCGCTTCTATAATATAGAGCAGAAATATCAAGACGGTAGTATTAAGCATTTTTGCAAAGGTATTCTTTTGTGGGAGAAGTTTAAGTATATTTGTATCAGAGTTACTCATTGAAGCACCCCCGCTTTGTTTGATTGAGAGAATTTATAAGTTAAAGTTGAAAGTGGAAAGTGAAATTAATCGAAAGTTGAAAGTGGAAAGTTGAAAGTGGAAAGTTGAGTTAACATAAGATTTTTAGTATATTATTATAATAATTATGACTGCGTGCAATACAATATTGGTTTTACTGTATTTTATCGCAAATTTTCCATTCAGACCGTGCAAAAACCAACAAATAAGTTTTCGGTCAAGCCTTTTTCAAAAGGCTTGCGGGGTTCTAAGGGGCAGCGCCCCTTAGCCGCCGGAGGCACGCTCCAGCCCTTTTAGGGGTGAATTTCAAAAACAGTCCTG
>JAFOMO010000239.1 GCA_017418905.1 Clostridia bacterium
GGGCGGGGCTCTGCCCCTGCACCCCGCAAGCCTTTTGAAAAAGGCTTGACCGAAAACTTATTTGTTGGTTTTTGCACAGTCTGAATGCGCAATTACGCAGTCACACATAATAGAGCAAATATTGTATTGCATGCGGTCAAAATTCACACTATGTTATACTATGGGTTAATGCTGTTCTTACAGTTTTGAAAGCAACAATTGCGAATTGCACATTGAAATCGGGGTGTTTGTTTATGAAAAGAGGAATAATATCTTTTATTTACTCGGCAGTAATGCCGTATCTGGTACTGTTATGCTTTATTATACCCGGTAAGACCGGCAATGACGAAACTGCGATAAAGGTATGCTTTGCTGTTATGCTGGTATTATGCTTTTTGGGTGTTCCTGCCTGTGTGATATGCAATTTAGCGTCACTCACATCACTTGACGACAAAACGTCTGCAATACGAAATATTGTTATCAAGGTTTGTCATTTGCCTATACACTTCTTTTTGCTTGCGATAACACTTGGATTTATGAACCCGTGGCTTCTGCTATTGATGTGGGTGCCGCCTGTGATGAGTATATCTCTGCTTGCTTTGTCGGCTTGCTGTAATATAGCGGCTTGCGTCAAGCTTCTGAGCAGAAAAACGTGCAGCTTTAAAAAAGCTCTGTTTTTCTGCCTTTCGGGCTTTGTGCTTGTAATAAATGTTGTCGGCGCAGGAATGCAGCTTGATAATGTAAAATTGAAAATGTAAAATTATTTGAAAACCAAAGCTGTTCCGTTCATTCGGACGGCTTTGCATTTTTTACAAATAATTCAAAAATAAACCTTTTAATATTGCTAATTTTATTGTATAATATAATTCAATTCGCCTGTGGAAATTGGAAAGTGGAATTGTTGATTGCAAAACTTTTTGAAGAGCATTAACCATTAGTACAACAAAGTAGGAATTAAATTTGCGTGCAATGAAGTATTGGTAATAGTATGTATAAGTGCGCATTTCCAATTTCCACTTTCCACTCTCCACTTTTAAAAGATACCACATTTAGAAAAGAAAGGTAGGAATAAAAATGGGTTTTTCCGTTCCTCTTGGTAAAATAATAGAAGAATTTTCGCTTGAAATAGTATATACACCAAAAGACCCCAATAATCTTATGGTAAATGTTGCAGACTATAACCGTCCCGGTCTGGAGCTTACGGGTTATCTCGATTACTTCGATAAAGAAAGAATACTCATTATCGGCTTGAAGGAGTATTATTATCTTGAAATGAGAAGTCCCGAAGAGAGGGCAGAGTCGCTCGAAAGATTTTTGTCGCTTGCTCCCCCTGCAATGATATTCTGCAGAGGCTTGCAGCCGTTTGACGAGGTAAAGACCGTTGCGGCTAAATACGGTGTTGCAGTGCTTGTGTCGCAGGAAGCTACAAGCGACCTGACAGCCTCGCTTGTAAGCTCGCTCAACGTACACTTAGCCCCGAGAGTTACACGTCACGGCGTACTCGTTGAGGTATACGGCGAAGGCTTGCTTTTGATGGGCGACAGCGGTATTGGTAAAAGTGAAACGGCGATAGAGCTTATCAAGAGAGGTCACAGACTTATCGCAGATGATGCCGTTGAGATAAGACGTGTTTCAAACAAAACGCTTGTCGGCTCGTCACCCGAAAATATCAGGCATTTTATTGAACTCAGGGGCATAGGTATTATTAATGCAAGACGTATTTACGGTATGGGTGCTATCAAGACAACAGAGAAAATTGATATGGTAATCAAGCTTGAACTCTGGGATAATACAAAGATATACGACAGAATGGGTATGGATACCGAGTATATGGAAATTCTCGGAAACAAAGTGCCTATGATCACCATTCCCGTAAAGCCCGGCAGAAATCTTGCCGTTATCATTGAGGCTGCCGCTATGAACAACCGTCAAAAGAAAATGGGCTATAATGCCGCTAAAGAGCTTTTGTCAAATCTCGGTATGGCATACGAAAAGGACGAATCAACAGGTCATACAACAGTTGCTTGGGAGTAATATCATGAAAATAATCGCAGATATGCACACTCATACAATAGCGTCAACTCATGCATACGGAACGATCAAAGAAATGATAGAGCAAGCCGCCGAGCTCGGACTTTATGCGATAGGTATAACAGACCACGCACCGGCAATGCCCGGCTCGCCGCAGGAGTGGTATTTCCATAATTTTGCGGCTATACCGAAAACCTATAAGGGCGTGCGTGTTCTTATGGGCGCAGAGGCGAATATCACAGATGATGAGGGTAATCTCGATTTGGAAGAAATTGTATGCCCTCGCTTGGAGTGGATAGTTGCGTCTATACATTATCTTACCATAAAAGAGAGCAAGCGTGACTATATTACAAATAATATTGACGCTTGCACGCAGTTGTACTTAAATGTCGCAGATAATCCTTATGTCAAGGTAATAGGGCATTGCGGTGCACCCGAATTTAAGTTTGATTATGAAAGAGTGATTCCCGTTCTGGCAGAAAAGGGAAAGCTTATCGAGATAAACAGCTCTTCGTTCAGACACAGAAAAGCGTCTGTTTCAAACTGCATTGAAATTGCAAAGATATGCAAGAGGATAGGAGCGCCTATAATAGTTAATACAGACGCTCATTTTATGACCGAGGTAGGGCGTGCAGAGGGGGCGCTTGCCGCCCTTGAAGAGATAGGCTTTCCCGAGGAGCTTGTTGTAAATTCTTCGGTTGAAAGATTTGAAAGGTATCTGACCGAAAAAGGTCTTTCACTGAGAGAATAAGGAACTGTGAAGAATGAAAAGTTCCTTTAAAAAATTGATATGTGAGGAAAGTATGGATAATAATATTAATACGATAATAGAAAAAGCCAAAGAGCTTAAGTGCGAGGTCTTACTGCAAGAGCCTTTGAGCAGATATACGACCTTCAGAGTAGGCGGAAATGCTGCTGCTCTGATAAAGGTAGATAATGCCGAAAAGCTGTCTGTACTGTTTGCGCTCTGCAATAAGCTGAACGTGCGAAACTTTGTAATAGGCAATGGCTCTAATCTGCTTGTGAACGATAACGGCTATGACGGTATTGTTTTCAAGCTTGAAGGCAATTTTACCAATATATATATTGATGATGAAAATACGATCAGGTGCGGCGCAGGCGCAACTCTTGCAAAGCTTTGCAAGTTTGCCGCAGACCATAATTTAAGCGGACTTGAATTTGCGTGGGGTATTCCCGGCACTGTGGGCGGCGCAGCTTTTATGAACGCAGGAGCATACGAAGGCGAGATGAAGAACGTTATAGCATCTTCTTCATACATAGATAAAAACGGTGACCCCGGCACGATAAACGCAGATCAAATGAAGTTTTCATACAGACACAGCGTATATGCCGAAAACGGATTTATCATCACAGGTGTTACGTTTAAGCTTGAATACGGCAATGCCGCCGACATCAACCACCTTATGGACGATTTTCTCTCACGCAGAAAAGAAAAACAACCGCTCAACTATCCGAGCGCAGGAAGTGTATTCAAGCGTCCCGAGGGTTATTATGCAGGCAAGCTCATTCAGGACTGCGGTTTGAAAGGCAGGCAGATAGGCGGTGCCCAGGTGAGCGAAAAGCACGCAGGCTTTATCATCAACAAAGACCATGCAACCTGCGCAGATGTCTGTAATCTGATAGAGTATGTTCAGAATACAGTGCGTGAGCAATATGGGGTTGAGCTGGAATGTGAGATACGGAAGATTTAATTCGCAATGCGCAATGCGCAATTACGCAGTCAAACATATTGTGACTAATTGTTTACTGCACGCAAATATAATGCTTAATGATGTTCAAAAAGTTTCGCATACAACAATTGCGAATTGCGCATTGCGCATTATTTTCGGGGGTTGAAAGTTATGGAATTTGTAATCGTAAGCGGTATTTCGGGAGCAGGAAAGACCTCTGCTATTCACGCTATGGAGGATATAGGCTTTTATTGTGTTGACAATATTCCGCCTGCACTTCTCTCTACATTTTACGAGCTTTGCGACACATCAGCCGACGAGCGTATGAAGAGAGTTGCCGTAGTTCTCGATATTCGTGTGAGCAATTTTTATGAGGAGTTCTCAAAGGCTGTCGAAAAGCTGAAAAAGGATAATTACAGGTATAAAACTCTGTTTCTTGACGCAGCAACAGACGTTATTGTAAGAAGATACCGAGCCACTCGCAGAAAGCACCCATTATGTCCGGACGCTTCCATTTATACCGTAAATGACGCTGTGGAGCTTGAAAGAGGTCTGCTTGCCAGATTGAAGCAGTCTGCCGATTTTCTTATTGATACGTCTTTCCTTTCGTCTGCACAGCTCAAAGAGAGAATATGCACCCTGTTTCTTAAAGACGATACTTCCGCACTCGCTGTGACGTGCGTTTCTTTCGGATTTAAATACGGTGTTCCCACCGAGGCTGATATTATGTTTGACGTAAGATGTCTGCCTAATCCGTTTTACATAGAAGAGCTTAAATACAAAACGGGTCTTGACGCTCCTGTAAGCGAATACGTTCTTAAATGGGAGCAAACTCAGGGACTTCTGAAAAGAATGCTCGATTTTATAGACTATACTCTGCCGCTTTATTCCGAAGAGGGCAAGGCTCAGCTTGTTATCGCAATCGGCTGTACCGGCGGAAAGCACCGTTCTGTTGCGTTAACTCAGGTGCTTTACGATCATCTTATCGAGAATAAACATAAGGTTAGTGTTCATCACAGAGATTTAGGCAAAGTCTGAAATTCAATGCGCAATTGTTGCCTGCAAAACTTGATGAATAGCATTGACCATTAGTATAACAAAGTAAGAATTTTGACCGTGGGCAATGGTGTTTTGTTTTTATTATGTATAAGCGCATAATTGCGAATTGCGAACTCAGACCGTGCAAAAAGTAATGATGTTTTAAATCCAGCCTGATTGCGCCGCCTTGGAGCGGCGGGGAAAGTTTTGTTTTGAACGGAAGTAAGGGGCATTTTCTGCCAAAATGCCCCTCTTCCAAAAACAGTCCGCAGGACTGTTTTTGAAATTCACCCCTAAAAGGGCTGGAGTACGCCTGCGGCGATTGTGGGGACGCTGTCCCCACACCCCTGCAAGCCTTTTGAAAAAGGCTTGACCGAAAACTAAATTGTTGGTTTTTGCACGGTCTTAATTGCGAATTGCGAATTGCGAATTGAATCGGAGGGTAAGGTGTCATTTTCATCTGAAACAAAGAGAGAGCTTTGCAAGAATGTTCCGAAGCTCAATGAATTTCTGAAAGCCGAGGTATATGGTCTGCTCTTGTTTTGCAGGCATTTTACCGACAGCGAAATATCCTTTACGACCGAGAGCAGGGCGGCGGCTGATCGCTTTGCAGACCTGGTTACCGCTTATACGGGTTCTGTGGTTGAGATACAAAAACAGCTTTCTGTACGCAGCAAGGCTAATACAAAATATAAGGTGTGCATACCAAACGCAGACGACTGCAAAAGGATAAGAGAGCTTTTCGGACACGACGATAAGTCGCTGAATTTGCGCATAAACAGAGCGAATATCGGCTTTGAGGTGTGTCTGCCTGCTTTTCTGAGAGGTGCTTTTCTTACGTGCGGAAGTATCTCCGCACCCGAAACGGAGTATCACCTTGAGTTTAAAGTTCCCTTTCAGCTGTTGTCGCAAGACCTTAAAAGGCTTGCCGCCGAAACTGCCGAGTGTGTCGCAGGAAGAGCTATCGAACCGAAGATAACCAACAGGCGGGGCAGTTATATTGTATATCTGAAAAACAGTGACGATATTTCCGACTTTTTGACTATGCTCGGTGCTGCCAACGCAAGTATGAGTATTATGCAGGTAAAAATTCTGAAAAACGCCGAGAACCGCCGAAACAGAGAGATAAACTCACGTCTTGCCAATACCGACAAGACCTTATCGACTGCCGCAAAACAAATTATGGCTATTAAAAAGCTCAGAGAGAAAGGTCAATTTGACACCCTGCCGACTGAGCTTAAACAAACGGCTGAAATTCGTGAGAAATATCCGCTTGCCTCTCTCAAAGAATTGTGTACCTACTTTGATACCGCCGTGAGCAAATCAAGTCTCAGCAGACGGCTTTCAAAGATAACCGATATGGCAGGCATTGAGTAATAATTTTGCAGAAATTAATTTCCGGTGGGTCTTTCCCACCGTTTTTCATGGATATTTTGGAGATCGTTATATGTATAATAAAGAGATCGTATACCCCGACTACTTCAAAAAATTCAGGTGTATCGGGGCGGACTGTACGGACACCTGCTGTAAAGCGTGGGATATAGTCATTGACGAAGATACACTCGCCTTTTACCGCAGTATTCCCGAAATAGATAAGCATATCATCACCGACAGTGACGGCGACAATATTATTGCTATGACACACAACGGCTGTCCTTTTCTTGACTGTGATATGCTGTGCCGTATACAAAAGAAATACGGTGAAGAAAAGCTTTGCGAAGAATGCAGAAAATTTCCCCGAATATCGCAGGACTTTACAGAGTTTGAAGAGTATATGCTCTCGCTTGCCTGCCCTGCGGCTTGCTGGCTGATATTTTCCGAGGACAATACGTTTGATGAGTATTACCGAAAAGACGTACAATCAGACGACAACGTATACCCCAACGAGATAATGAATTTTCTCATAAAGGCTCGCACCATCTCTGCCGATATTTTCGGAACGGAACGCACCTTCTCCGAACAGATGTCACTGTTTGCCGATTTTAACGGTTATGTGGGCGATCTGCTCTTTGATGAATGTTATGATACCGATATGCTTGATAAGTACAAACCGAATTATACGTCAAACGGCTGTTTTATGTATGAAGAGATTTTCGATATATATTCAAGACTTGATTACTTGAACAGCGAGTTTAAGGAGCTTGTCGCAAAAGCCAAATACAGCAGACTTGATGATACTCGTTATGATAAGTATTTTCGCAGACTGGCACTCTATTATATATATCGGTATTATCTGTGCGCTATTTCCGATGATGATGTGCTGAAAACAGTTTGTACCGTATTCGGGGCTTATACCGTTATATCGGGTATTATCGCTTACCTTCATATTGAGGATGTCGAGAGCGAAATACTTCATATTATAAGTACTTTTTCAAAGGAAACAGATCATTCCTTTGAAAACAGAGAAATGCTTTGCAAGACATTCTTGACGCACCCTGCATTTGAAGTGGATAATATGGTCTTAGGAACTGTGCAGAAATAACTTGTGCATTTAGGAATCGTCAAGAAATAACTTGCACTTTCATGCTCGCTTAATTTGCCCTGTGTGTCGTTACAATACCTTGAAATACGTCAGTATTCCTGCGGTATTGTGCCTAACACAGAACAAATTATTCTTCGCCTGAATTGCACAACTTATTTCTTGACAATTCCTTATGCTTGTCTAATTCGTCCTGTGTGTCGTTGCAATACCTTGAAATACGACAGTATTCCTGCGGCATTGCGCCTAAATTGCACAACTTATTCCTACACAGTTCCTTAGCATGAATTTCAGTTATCATCTCCTGTTTTTCTTGACACTGCCGTTTAGGTGTGTTATTATAACATTTAGGGTTATTTTTTACCAATGATCGTTTTGATGTAAAAATCATATTTTTCCCGAAAAGGAGAACCGTTATGCTTCTTGACAGATTTCTTCCACGTATAGATTTTGACTCATACGAGGACTTTATGCAGAATTATAAGATAAATATTCCCGATGATTTCAACTTCGGCTTTGACATTGTTGATGAATGGTCTAAGCTTGAACCCGAGAAAAAAGCCCTTGTATGGTGTGACGACCACGGAAATGAAAAGGTATTTACATTTACCGATATTTCTCGTTTGTCGAATAAAGCCGCAAACTACTTTCAGAGCCTCGGCATTAAAAAGGGCGATATGGTAATGCTCATTTTAAGACGCCGTTGGGAGTATTGGGTGTGCGCCGTTGCGCTGACAAAAATCGGTGCTATCATCAACCCGAATACATTACAGCTTACAAAAAAGGATATTGTATACAGAGCAAACTCTTCTTTTGCGGGTACTGTTATTTGCGTTAATGATAAATATGTATTAGATCAGGTCAATGCGGCAATGCCCGAAATATCGACTATAAAGAATAAGATAGTTGTAGGCGAAAGCGCTGAAGGCTGGCTCTTCTTCAATGAAGAGATAGAACGCTTTTCAGACGTTTTCACTCGTCCGACAGGCGAGAACGCAACGACTGTAAACGATATTATGATAATGATGTTCACCTCGGGTACATCGGGTATGGCAAAAATGGTACAGCATAACTTTGCTTATCCATTGGGTCATATAGTCACCGCCAAATACTGGCACCGGGTACGGGAGAATAAGCTTCATTTAAGTGTTTCCGACTCGGGCTGGGCTAAATTTTCGTGGGGCAAGATATACGGTCAATGGATATGCGGCGCAGTGATACTGGGCTATGATATGGAGAAGTTTGTGCCTAAAAATCTTTTGTCTGTAATGGAGAAGTATAAGATAACAACATTCTGCGCACCGCCTACTATGTACCGCTTTATGCTGCTTGAAGATGTGGGAAGCTTTGACCTTTCATCCGTCAAGCACTGGACTACCGCAGGAGAACCTCTCAATCCCGAGGTAAATGCAAAGTGGTTCAGGTTTACCGGGCATAATATATATCAGGGCTTCGGGCAGTCTGAGGGTACTCTGATATTCGCAGATTTCAAGTGGGACGATATAAAGGTAGGCTCAACGGGAAAGATTTCTCCGCAGTATAACACAAAGCTTCTGGACAGCGACGGAAACGAAGTAGAACAGGGTCAAGAGGGTTCTATTTGTATTATGGACGTGAAGAACAATCCGCCCGCAGGTCTGTTTACGGGGTATTATATGCACCCCGAAATGACGGAGAAATATCTCCGCGGCAAGTATTACGATACCTGCGATATGGCGTGGTGCGACAGCGAGGGTTACTACTGGTTTATAGGCAGAAACGACGATGTTATAAAATGCTCGGGCTACAGAATAGGACCCTTTGAGGTAGAAAGCGCATTGCTTGAACATGACGCTGTTGTAGAATGTGCCGTAACGGGTGCGCCCGACCCCGTAAGAGGGCAGATAGTGAAGGCTACAATAGTGATCAAGAAGGAGTATACTCCGAGTGAGGAGCTTAAAAAGGAGCTTCAGGAACACGTCAAAAAGACTACTGCGCCTTACAAGTATCCGAGAATAATAGAATTTGTAGATGAACTGCCTAAGACCTTCAGCGGAAAAATAAAGCGTGCTCTTATTCGTCACCGGGACGAAAAAGCAGTACGCACAAGAGATGAGGAAGATTGATATAATTCGCAATTGTTGCCTGCAAAACTTGATGAATAGCATTGACCATTAGTATAACAAAGTAAGAATTATGACTGCGTGCAGTAAACATACGGTTTTATTATGTATAAACGCATAATTTCGCATTGCGCATTGATTAAATGTGTGCCCTTTTCGTATTGTTCGGAAAGGGCAATATTTGAAGAAGATTTTTGGGGGAGAATTTTTGTGAAAACAAACAAGGAA
>JAFOMO010000240.1 GCA_017418905.1 Clostridia bacterium
AGCCTTTTTCAAAAGGCTTGCGGGGTGCAGGGGCAGAGCCCCGCCCGCCGGAGGCACGCTCCAGCCCTTTTAGGGGTGAATTTCAAAAACAGTCCTGCGGACTGTTTTTGGAAGAGGGGCATTTTGGCAGAAAATGCCCCTAACTTCCGCCTAAAGCAAAAGTCGCCCCGCCGCTCCAAGGCGGCGCACTAAGGCTTGAATTAAATCAACACTACTTTTTGCACAGTCTGCTTTCCAAATTCCACTTTAAATACAGTATTTCATTTTATTCATCATCAAACCCGTTATTAAGCTGTGACAATACAGCCGAGCGTTTGATCATTCTTCCGTTGTGGAATATGTATTCATCATTCTTATCATCATCAATAGCTTCCGATATTTGTTCAGCCTCATCGGAAGACACCTTTACTGCGCTGTTCCGAGGTATCTCCTCATTTTCGTTTTTATTATCGTTTTTTCTTGATTCATCGAGAATATTTATCATACTGTCATAAACATAGAATGTTAAGATATATTGAATTGTTGAAGGTATAATGAATACCGAAAGCACCAGCACCGACAGTATAATAAACAGAGGATTTTTAAAAAATATAGTTACTGTAAATATTACGGCTGCAAAGAATATGAGCGCAAGAGTGGCGAGCAGATTATTTTTAAGTTCACCGAAAGAAAACAGCGCACAGTTGCGGTAAATATTTTTCAGACTGATGTCGATAGTGACAGTCATAATATTAGCGTAATACGAGGCAAAAAGCATTAGAAGCGATATAAGCGAGGTAATAACGAGCGGCACCCAGAAAATGCCGTTTGTTTTAGTACCGCTGTAATACAGCACAATAGAAGAATAGCTGAAAACAAAAAAAAGATAAAGTATAACACCGTGTAAAAGACAGCGTTTGTAATTATCGAGAACTCCCTTAAAGAATGTTTTTACCGTATTGAAATCTTTTTTTGTATAAATGTATCTGCAAACCTGAGCCACACCGCCCATACCTACATTGAGAATGATAATGCAGGCAGCGGCAGAAAGCAGACTAAAGCCTTTTGTCAAAAAAGTAATTGCCGTAATATACACGACGGCAGGCAGCAAAAACGAAACAAAAAGCAGGTTTGTAAGAACAAGCTTTTTGAAATTATCAAAATAAACGGTAAAAAAATCTACCGTTCGCATAGTTTTTCTAAACCCATTTTCAGGGTTTATCTGACTTGCCATTTGAATGAACCAACCCCTTTCTTTATGTTCTGAGAGTTGATAGTTAAGAGTTTAAAGTGGAAATTTGAAAGTGGAAAGTGGAAATTATAAGAAAACCACAACTTTAATGCGTGCAATAAACATATGTTTATATTGCGCATTTACAGAAAGTTTTTTCCTATCAGATAGTATAAGAGCGTATCGGTAAGCGAGGCGAAAATAAGAACGATATTCATATACGCACAATTCATGATAAGCTCTTTTAAGCGTTCTTTGAGAATAATGGTGCTGTTTTTGCAGAATACGGACAGTATTACCGAAACGGAAAAATCCATGCAATACTGCGAGCAGTAAACAAGAGCCAGAGCAGAAATAAAACCGCCCGGCAGAAGTACGGCGATATAATAAGCAAGTCCTTTAAGACCGAATGCGGCGCACAAATACCCGGACACAGCACCGTAAAGAATACCCCTTACAAATATTATAAGCGGAACACCCACAGCGCCGAGAAACGATACCGCCGAGCCGATAAGCAAAAGTGCAAATACGAGCGACAAAACAAACGAATCCGCAAAAACCTTCAGCGGCTGAATGTCGCTTTTATATGTAACGGTATTGTAAAGATAGCCAAACAGTTTATCGTGAAAAAAAGCGTTTCCTGCACTTATGCGAAACGCACCGAATATCATTCCGGAAAACAGCACGGCAATGAAAAACACTGCCATGCCGTATCTTCTGAAAAAAAGCGAAACATTCGCCCAAAACGGGGAATATCTTCTGCTTTGAGCTGTTTCCGTTGTCGGTATGAGTATGATAGTATCCTTCATAATACAATGTCCTTTCTCTTGTGAGTTTCCGTTTCATTGTATGATGAAAGTATATTTTATATTCTGTTTTGTGATATAGTTTAAAGCTGAAAGCTTCTTTAAAGTAGAGAGTGGAAAGTGGAAAGTGGAAATTCGCAGCAGGC
>JAFOMO010000241.1 GCA_017418905.1 Clostridia bacterium
TATTCTTAACAGCAGCAAAAAAACAACAAAGCGCAAGAGAGGTTTGAGAAAGTCTGTTGTTGCAGATAAGACAAATGTTGCACAGATTAAGAGACTTATTCCTTATAAGTAATTGAAGAAAAGAGAAGAAACCAATAACGGAGGTAATATAAATGGCACGTGTTAAGGGTGCGATGATGACTCGCAAGAGAAGAAAAAAGGTTTTAAAGCTTGCTAAAGGCTACTGGGGCGCGAAGAGTAAGCATTTTAAAATGGCTAAGCAGGCTGTTAATAAGTCCGGTAATTACGCGTTTATCGGCCGCAAGCAGAGAAAGAGAGATTTCAGAAGACTCTGGATCGCTCGTATCAATGCAGCCTGCAAGCTCAACGGCACAAACTATTCAACATTCATGAACGGTCTTAAGAAGGCAGGCGTTACACTCAACCGTAAAATGCTTTCAGAGATCGCAATTGCAGATCCGGCTGCATTCACAAGTCTTGTAGAGCAGGCTAAGAAGGCTCTGTAAAATAAACAGGTTCTGTGTTCGCAGCGGTGCATAAACGCAAAAAGCACAACAATGTATCGGCACCCAAGGCAGTCTTGCCTTAGGTGCTGTTTTTAAATATCAAGTATTCGGAGGGGCAGTATGAACGGTAAATATGTACTTCAAAAGGCACAGTCTAAAGACACTGATTTTAAATCTCCTGCTCTGAATATGCTTATTGCTTTGGGCGGTCTGGGTGTTTTTGCCGGTATTATTTGTATATTTGTTATACTGCTTTCCGCACTATCGGGCGGCAGGTCAAACGATCAGGCTTTTATTGCGGCGGTAGGTATTACGATAATATGTGCTTTTGTTTTTACTGCTTCTTATGCGGCGTTTAACAGAAAAAAGAAAGCATATATAAAAAATAAAAAAAGCATGCTTACAAATGCAAAGCGTTTCAGTGGTCATATAGTCGGAATAGTAAAAAATATACGTCACGTTGAATATATGCACGAAACATTTGACGAGGTAACATGGAGCTTTAAAATAGAGTATACAGATGACGTGGGTACAAAAACAATAAACAGCGACTTGTATCTCAATGATATTACCCAGGTACTGAAAGACGACCGTGTTTCGGTGCTTGTGCTAAGTGACGGGGCGACCGCCGTTAAGAATTTTCATCTCAGAAATGAGACTTCCGACCCGGTAATAGATATGCCTGTCGAAGAGGTTGAAAGGAGAGATGAAAATTGATAACAAGTAAAGATAATGAAATAATAAAGAATATTGCGAAATTAGTCAATAGCTCTAAACGCAGAAAAGAATCCCGGCAGTTTACAGCCGAGGGCGTGCGAATTTGTACGGACGGTATAATAAGCGGCTATTCGCCCGAAGTATTCTTATATACCGCCAAGGCGAAGGAAAAATATAGTGATGATTTCAAAAAAATTGCAGACGCTTCAAGGTCTTGCTTTGAGGTATCAGCCGCAGTTTTTGAGAAGATCAGCGACACAAAATCACCGCAGGGCTTTTTTTGTGTGTTTAATATGCTTGACAAAAATAAAAATCTGAATACAATAGATAATCAGAGTGTTTATATTGCTCTCGAGCGTGTTCAGGATCCATCTAATATGGGTACGATACTGCGAACGGCAGAGGCTTTGGGTATTGACGGTGTTATACTGTCAAATGATTGCTGCGATATTTTCTCTCCAAAGGTAGTAAGAGGAAGTATGGGCGCAGTTTTCAGAGTGAAATATACTGTTGTTGATGATTTCTGTTCGTATATAAAAAGTATAGGAGAAAGCGGTATAAATACCTACGGTTCAACTCCTGTAAACGCCGTTGATATAAGAACTGTCGTTTTTAATGGCGGAGTTATGCTTATCGGAAACGAAGGAAACGGTTTGAGCAGGGAATTGCTCGACTGCTGTACAGTCAGGGTAAGTATTCCGATGAACGGCAGAGCAGAGTCGCTCAACGCAGCGAGTGCGGCATCGATCTTGATGTGGGAAATGCTCAGGTAAAGGCGGTTATCATGAATAATCAGACGATATATTGGCTTTGGATACAACACGTATTGGGCTATGCAAGCTCTAAAATAACAATGCTCATGAGTAAATATACATTTGCCGAGGATTTTTACAGAGCCTCTTTTGAAGAAAAATTATTGTGCGGCTGCTTTACCGAAAAGCATTATGACAAGCTTAAAGATACCTCTCTCAATAACTGCTCGAAATTGATCGCATACTGTAAAAAGAACAATATAGATATTATTACTCCGGGTGACGCTGTATATCCGGACAGACTAAAAACTATAAAAGCTCCGCCTGCGGCTTTGTTTGTTAAGGGAGATACTAAATGTCTTTCCGCAAAGATGTGTATTGCAGTCATAGGAACACGGCAGGCGACACCTTCGGGGTACAGTGCGGCATTGTCGCTGACAAAAGAGCTTTGTCAGAACGGAGCTGTAATAATCAGCGGAGGCGCAAAGGGCATTGATACAGCAGCACACCGGGCGGCAATTGACAATAACGGAAAAACTGTCTGTGTTTTGGGACATGGTCACGCACGCTGTTCATACAATAAAAATGCCCAGCTTATTTCAAGCCATGAGCGATACGGCGCAGTAGTTTCGGAGTATGTTCCGTTTGAACTTCCCTCAAAGAATACTTATCCGCTGCGAGATAGGCTCATCTCGGGTTTGTCTGATGGTGTTGCGGTAATAGAGTCCGGAGAAACAGGTGGTACTATGATCACAGTCAAGGCTGCCGAAAGTCAGAATAGAACTCTGTTTGCATACCGTTTTCCGGATAAAAGTCACATTTCGGAGGGTACGGCTCTGCTAATTACAAAGGGTGTTGTTCCCGTTTCTTCCGGCAATGATATTATAGGATATTATAATAATAATTCCAATAACAGCGGAGCAGACAAAGAAAATGAAAGCCTGATAAAAGCTAAGGAGTCATATTTCAAAGGCTTGAATAAAAGTATTAACAGAGGTTACAGCGTCAATTTCAGCATTGATGAAAAGCTTAGAAAAACGCCTGAGGAACAGCTTGAAGCTTTTTTTAAAGCTCATCCGAATGTGAAAAGAGAACATCTTACATTGGGCGTAGTATTAAAAGCTGATAAGAAAGCTGATGAATACAAAATAGAAACTATTGATAACAAAAAGAAACAAAAGATAAAAACAAATGATCTGAATACAGCAGAACAGGAAGCTGCTGTGAACGATTTTCCGAAAACAGAGAATAAACCTCTTCCCGATGATCTGTCAAGTGAGGCGGTAAAGGTGTATGAGGTTTTAAGCAAAGTGCCTGTATCTGTTGACAAAATAGTAGAGCTTACGGGCTTGAGTATCAAGAGCGTAAATTCTGCATTGACAGAGCTGGAGCTTGAAGACCTTGCTCAAGGTGTTGAGGGAAGACGTTATTCAACAAAATAACAAAAATAATAAAGAAAAGAAAAAATGCAGCCTTAATGGAGGTTATTTAATGTCTGATCTGGTAATAGTCGAGTCGCCGTCAAAGGCGCATACAATTCAAAAATATCTTGGCAGCGGCTATAAGGTATTGGCGTCAAAGGGTCATGTGAGAGATCTGCCCGAAAAAAGACTTAGTGTAGATATTAAGCATGACTTTGAGCCGAAATACGAAGTAATGAAAGACAAAGAAAAGCTGATAGAAGAGCTAAAAAAAGAAGTCGAAAAAAGCAATGCCGTATATCTCGCAACCGACCCCGATCGAGAGGGCGAGGCAATATCGTGGCATTTGGCATATATTCTGGGACTTCCGCTTGACAGCAAAAACAGAATAGAATTTAACGAGATAACAAAAACAGGTGTTGCCAACGGTATGGCAAACCCGAGAAAAATAGATATTGACTTGGTCAACGCTCAGCAAGCAAGACGTATTTTAGACAGACTTGTAGGTTATAAGCTAAGTCCGTTTATTTCTCAGAAAATACGCAGAGGTCTTTCGGCAGGCAGAGTTCAGTCTGTTGCGCTGAGAATCATCGTTGACAGAGAAAACGAGATCAGAGCCTTTGTGCCCGAGGAGTATTGGACAGTTGACGCTAAGTTTGTACCAAAGGGCGGCAGAAAAGCTTTTTCTGCGTCGCTGTATGCATACAATGGGGAAAAGCTGAAGATCACTAATCAGGAGCAGGCAGACAAAGTACTCTCAGCTCTTGAAAATGCGGAATTTGTTGTATCAAAGGTAAAGAACGGCACAAGAAAAAAGCAGCCTGCACCGCCGTTCATAACCTCAACATTACAGCAGGACGCATCAAGAAAGTTAGGCTTTCAGTCTAAACGGACAATGAAGGTAGCACAGGAACTGTACGAGGGTATCAATATAGATGGTATCGGCGCATTGGGTCTTATAACCTACATGAGAACAGACTCTTTGAGAATTTCTCAGGACGCACTCAATGACGCAAAGAATTATATAGATAACCGCTGGGGCAGCAAATATCTTCCCAAAAAGCCGAGAGTGTTCAAATCAAGAAGCAACGCACAGGACGGTCACGAGGCTATTCGTCCTACAACAATAGATTTGTCGCCCGATAAAATAAAGAAGAACCTTACCACAGATCAGTATAAGCTGTATAAGCTTATCTGGGAGAGATTCATAGCCTCTCAGATGGCTGAGTGTGTACAAAAAACTACTCAGGCAGATATAGACGGAAACGGCTATACATTCAGAGCAAGCGGATATAAAGTCGATTTTGACGGCTTTACCGTTTTGTATGTAGAGGGCAAAGATACAGAGGACGAAAAAGAAACTCAATTGCCCGAGCTTACAGAGGGCTTGCCCGTTAGAGCAAAGGAGATAATCCCGAATCAGCACTTTACGCAGCCGCCGGCACGTTATACAGAAGCGTCGCTTATAAAAGCACTCGAAGAAAACGGTATCGGCAGACCGTCAACATATTCTGCAACTATCTCAACAATAGTTAGCCGCAATTATGTTAAAAGAGAAGCTAAAACGCTTTATCCCACGGAGCTTGGAGAGGTTATCACAAAGCTTATGAAGGAGCGTTTTGCAAAGATAGTTGACGTAAAATTCACAGCTCAGATGGAAAACGAGCTTGACGAGGTAGAGAGAGGCAACGAAGAGTGGGTACAGCTTTTGCACATATTCTATGATGATTTTGAAGAAACGCTCAAAAAAGCCAAAACAGATATGGAAGGGCAGAAGTACGATCTTGAAGAGGACAAGACGGAATATATATGCGAAAACTGCGGTAAACCAATGGTGTATAAATACGGCAGATTCGGAAGATTTATCGCCTGTTCCGGATACCCCGAGTGCAAGACCGTAAAAAAGGTAGTTGAAAAGCTTGAAAATATTGCCTGCCCAAAGTGCGGCGGAGATATTATAGTTCGCAAAACAAAAAGAGGAAAACCTTTTTACGGCTGCGGAAATTTTCCGAACTGCAGATTTGCGTCCTGGGATGAGCCGTTACAGGAAAAATGCCCTAAATGCGGAGAAATGCTTTATAAGAAATCAGGAAAGAAAGAAAAGATCGTGTGTCACACAGAAGGATGTGGGTTTGAGAAAGAAATTTAAAGCCAATGTGCAATGGCTGCTTGCAATCTTTTTGGACATCATTAACCTTAGGAACTGTTCATCAAAAACTTTTCATTTCTGCTTGTATAATTTGCCCTGCACTGTGTTAAATTTTCTTGAAATACGTCAGTCTTCCTGCGAAAATTTGCCTTGTGCAGAACAAATTATCCTAAGCATAAATTTAAAAGTTATTTCTTCACAGTTCCTAATGGTTAATGCTATTCATAAAGTATTGCAAGCAACAATTCCACTTTCCACTTTCCAAATTCAACTTTTAAAAAACTCCACTTTCCAAATTCCACTTTCAAAAAGAGGGGGCTATAATATGAACGTAAGGGTAATCGGCGCAGGTCTTGCAGGGTGCGAGGCTGCATGGCAGATAGCTAAAAGAGGAATACCTGTTGAGCTGTACGAAATGAAGCCTTTGAAAAAAACTCCTGCCCACAGCACAGAGCTTTTTGCGGAGCTTGTTTGTTCAAATTCATTTAAGGCGGCAAGAGTCAACAGTGCGGCAGGTCTGCTAAAAGAAGAAATGAGAAGAATGGGTTCTCTGCTTATGGAGTGCGCAGACGCTTTTTCTGTTCCGGCAGGCGGTGCGCTGGCAGTTGACAGAACATTGTTCGCACAGGCTGTTACCGAAAAAATCAAGAGCAATGAAAAGATTACCGTAATACCCGAAGAGATAACTGAAATTCCTCGTGACGGCTTTAATGTCATTGCCACAGGTCCTCTTACAAGCGAGCCTTTAGCCCTTGATATAAAAAAGCGTTTCGGCGGCGGACTCAGCTTTTTTGACGCAGCCGCACCTATTGTGACGTATGAAAGTATTGATATGTCGAGTGCATTCAAAGCGTCACGCTATGGCAAGGGCGACGGTGACGACTATATCAACTGCCCTATGAATAAAGAGGAGTACGAGCTTTTTCACAGTGAGCTTGTTAAGGCAGAAAGAACGCCGCTTCACGGAGTAGATACCGCAGACCCGAAGGTTTATGAGGGCTGTATGCCTATTGAGATTATGGCTCAGAGGGGTGCCGATACTATTCGATTCGGTCCTATGAAGCCCGTAGGCTTAACTGATCCGAACACAGGTCACCGTCCGTGGGCAGTATTGCAGCTCAGAAAAGAGAATAAAGACGGTACTATGTATAATCTTGTCGGATTTCAGACAAATCTGCGTTTCGGGGAACAAAAACGAGTTTTCGGGCTTATACCTGCCTTGAAAAATGCCGAGTTTGTACGATACGGAGTTATGCACAGGAATACATTTATCAATTCGCCTGAAATTCTTACGAATACTTATTCTGTAAGAAACGAGCCGAACTTGTTCTTTGCAGGGCAGATCACAGGCGTTGAGGGGTATATGGAATCGGGTTCATCGGGCTTGCTTGCAGGTATTAACTGCGCTAAAGCCGTTTTGGGAGAAGAGCCTTTTGTACTTCCCGACTATACCATGACAGGCGCACTTGCAGGATACATAAGCGATGTTAATATAAAGAATTTTCAGCCAATGGGGGCAAATATCGGAATATTGCCCTCACTTGACGTAAATATAAGAGATAAGCAATTAAAAGCACAGGCAATGGCAGACAGATCGCTTGCCTTTTTTGAACGTAATTTTGAGGAGTGATTAAAATGAAAATAATCGTAGACGCATTCGGCGGAGATAATGCACCCCTTGCAATAATCAAAGGCTGTGCAGCCGCAAAAGAAGAGCATGATAATTTAGAGCTTATACTAACGGGTAAAGAGGACGTAATAAGATCTGTTGCAGAAGAAAATGGGATAGATATTTCGGGCTTGACTATAAAGGATTGTACCGAGATACTTTCAATGGAAGATCATGCAACAGATGTTGTTAAAAAGAAAAAAGACAGCTCAATGGCAGTCGGACTTAAAATGCTTGCAGACGGCGAGGCAGACGCTTTTTTGTCGGCAGGCAACAGCGGCGCACTTATCACGGGCGCAACTCTGATAGTTAAGCGTATAAAGGGAATAAAGCGTCCTGCTTTTTCGCCTATCATACCCAAAGCAGAGGGAATGTTTATGCTTATAGACGGCGGCGCAAATGCAGAATGTAAGGCAGATATGCTCCAGCAGTTTGCAATAATGGGTTCTGTATATCTTGAAAAGGTAATGGGCGTTAAAAACCCGAGAGTAGGTCTTGCAAATGTCGGAACAGAAGATCACAAGGGCGATCCGCTCAGACTTGAAGCTTTTGCACTCCTGAAAGAAACTCCCGTTAATTTTATCGGCAATGTAGAGGGCAGAGATATTCCGTTAGACGGCTGCGACGTACTTGTAACAGACGGCTTTACAGGCAACCTTATTCTGAAAACATATGAGGGCGTTGCTATTGCTCTTATGGATAAGATAAAAAAGGTGTTCACAAAGAACGCAAAGAACAAAATTGCTGCCGCTATGGTATTATCGGATATGAAAGAGCTTAAAAACACTGTTGACTCCGATGTTTACGGCGGTGCGCCAATTCTCGGTGCGGCTAAGCCTGTATTTAAGGTACACGGCAATGCGTCTGATGTTACGGTTCGCAACGCTATCACACTTACTATGAACTATGTTGAAACGAATGTTATAAAAGAAATTGAGAATACGATGTCGCAGCTCAATCTCAAGGGGTGATTTGTGTGTATAGACAAGAAAATCCCTGTGTGGATTATGATAAGCTGTTTCAAGCTTTGAATTATGAATTTAAAGACCGAACTCTTGTTACAACTGCCTTGACGCACTCTTCTTATGCCAACGAAAGACATGACGGTACTCTTTACAATGAACGTCTTGAATTTTTAGGTGACAGTGTACTTAGTATTATTGTATCGGATTACATATATTTACATCTTCCGGAGCTGCCCGAGGGCAAGCTTACAAAGCTGAGAGCAGCTTTAGTGTGCGAAAAATCTCTTTATCTTTACGCAAAGCAGATGAATTTAGGAGATTTTATGCTTCTTAGCAAAGGCGAGAAGCGCACAGGCGGTGATGACCGTCCCTCTATTTTGTCGGACGCTTTCGAGGCACTTATTGCAGCTATCTATCTTGACGGCGGCATTGAAGAGGCAAGAAAGTTTGTTCTCAGATTTGTAATACCCGATATTCAAAGCTCCAAACCCAAAAAGTTTAAAGACTACAAAACAATGCTTCAGGAGATAATACAGAAAAACCCCGAAGAAAAGATTACATATGTATTAATAAAAGAAATAGGTCCCGATCACGACAAGCACTTTGTTGTAGAGGTACACTTAAACAGCAACGTAATAGGCAAGGGCGGCGGCAGAAGCAAAAAAGAAGCGGAACAGCAGGCTGCAAGAGAAGCCCTTGAATTAATGGGTTATTGATATGAAGCATGGTAATATTTCCGTATTCGTACCCCATAACGGCTGTCCTCATCAGTGTTCTTTCTGCAATCAGAAAAGTATTACAGGCGTACAGTATCAGCCGACACCCGAAGATGTAGATAAGGCGGTACTCACTGCGCTTGCTTATCCGAAAAAGTATGAGTATGAAATAGCCTTTTTCGGCGGCAGCTTTACAGCGATAAACAAAGATTATATGATCTCTCTGCTGAAAGCCGCCTATAAGTATATAATAAGCGGTGATGTCTGCGGAATACGTCTGTCAACTCGCCCCGACTGCATAGACAAAGAGGTACTCGACATACTTAAAAGCTATGGTGTAACCTCAATCGAACTCGGTGCGCAAAGTATGTGTGACGAGGTACTTATAGCAAATCTGAGGGGGCATACGTCAACTGATGTTGAAAATGCATCACGTCTTATAAAAGAGTACGGTTTTTCTTTGGGCTTGCAGATGATGACGGGGCTTTATAAAAGCAGTGTTGACAGAGATATTTATACCGCACGAAAAATTATCGGGCTTGCGCCCGATACCGTGAGAATATATCCTACAATTACATTGGGCGGTACAATGCTTGGTGACTTATACCTGAAAGGCGAATATATACCTCAGACTCTTAATGAGTCGGTTGATCTGTGTGCTTTCCTTTTAAAAATGTTTTGGAAGAATAACATAGAGGTCATCCGACTCGGACTTCATTACAGTGATGATCTTAAAAAGGGTATGCTTTTCGATAATTATCACCCTGCTTTCAAAGAGCTGTGCGAAAGCAGAATATTTCTTGACGAGTTAAGAAAACAACTCGGTATAGATGAAAATACTTGCTTTAAAGAAAAAGTAAATTATACAGTGTGCGTAAATCCAAAAAGCGTATCAAAGCTTGTAGGGCAGGGAAGAGATAATATAAAGCAGCTTGAAATGCAGGGTGTAAACATCAAGGTCATACAGGACGAGAGTATTCCTTTATACGGGATAAAGGTCTTATAAACGGAGGTGAAAAGGTGCTGTTAAAATCATTGGAGATACAGGGATTTAAAACATTTCCCGATAAAACAAAGCTTGTATTCGATAGAGGTATAACCTCAGTAGTAGGTCCCAACGGTTCGGGAAAAAGTAACATTAGCGACGCTATACGCTGGGTATTGGGCGAACAGTCGGCAAAGGCTCTCAGGTGCTCCAAAATGGAGGACGTTGTTTTTAACGGCACCGACAACCGTAAAAAAGTCGGCTTTGCAGAGGTAACGCTTACAATAGACAATACCGACAGGGCACTGCCGTTTGATGAAAACGTTGTCGCCGTTACAAGACGTTATTTCCGTTCGGGCGACAGCGAATACCTTATAAATAAAGCGACGGTAAGACTTAAAGATATTCACGAGCTTTTTATGGATACAGGTCTGGGACGTGACGGCTATTCAATGATAAGTCAAGGAAAGATCGACAGCATTGTATCGTCAAAAAGCGAGGACAGACGAGAGATATTTGAAGAAGCCTCGGGAATTTCACGCTACCGCTACCGCAAAACAGAGGCTGAACGAAAGCTTGAACATACCGAAGAAAACCTTTTGCGTTTGCGTGATATACTAACAGAGCTTCAGGACCGTGTAGGTCCTCTTGAAAAGCAGGCGGCAAAGGCTAAGTCTTATCTGGAGTACGCAAAAGAAAAAGAAGGTCTTGAAATAGCCGTCTGGCTTGATACCATTGAACGCTCTTCAAAAACCTTGCGTGAGCATGAAGATAAGATCTCTGTTGCACGCTCACAGCTTGAAAGCTGTGAAAAAGCCCTTAAAGGCATTGAAAAAGAGAGCGAAGCTATTTATACGTCAAATACGGAGCTTACCGCAAAAACAGACGAATACCGCCGACAAAATGCCGAGCTTGACGCAAGAGTATCGGAGATTCGAGCCGCTGTATCGGTTGAAGAAAACAATATCAAGCATAATCTTGCCGCACTGCAAAGACTCAGTGAAGAGATAAAAGAGCTTGATAATTCCGACAAGGAAAATCAGGACAATATAAAAGTAAAAAACGAAAGCCTGAAAGCCAAAAGAGCCGAGCGTGAAGAAAAAACAAAAAAGCTTGAAAAAGTCACTCTTGAACTGTCCGGTATAATGGAGAGCGACGGCAGAAGCTCCACTCTTTTGAGCGAACATAATACAAATCTTGCACGATTGACAGACGAGCTGTCTAACTGCCGTGTAGAGAAAAGCACCGCAGAATCGTCTTTGGCAGAGATACAAGACAGATTGTCAAATATTAATAATTCGCTTACCGCAAGACAGGAGCAGAAAGACGAGTATACTCAGCGTGCATTACAGTGCACTAATGCGATAAGCGAAACAGACGATAGATTAAAGGAATGCTTTAATACCGTTTTGGGCTACGAAAGACTGCTTGCACAGAAACAGAAAAAGCGTGACAACATAAAAGACGACGGAAACAAAGTTAAGCTTGACATAAACGAGATACAAAGACATATCACCTTTTTGGAAAACCTTGAAAGAAACTTAGAGGGTTTCAGCCAAAGCGTAAAGGTTGTAGTAAAGGAGTCTAAAAAAGGCACTCTGCAAGGCATACACGGACCTGTATCAAGAGTAATAAAGGTACCGTCCGAGTATGGTGTTGCAATAGAAACAGCTTTGGGAGCTGCAATGCAAAACATTGTTACCGAAACGGAGGACGATGCTAAAAGAGCGATAGCATTTCTTAAAAAGAGCGAAGCAGGCAGAGCAACATTTCTGCCCGTTTCTACCATTAAGGGCAGCGAGCTTAAAGAACAGGGGCTTGACGGCTGTAAAGGCTTTATCGGAATTGCAAGTACACTTTGTTCCTGCGAAGACCGTTATCTGGGAATACTGCGTTCTCTTTTGGGCAGAATTTGTATAGCGAGCGATCTTGACTGCGCCGTTGATATTGCAAAAAAATACTCATACCGTTTCAGAGTAGTAACTCTTGACGGACAGGTGGTCAATGCCGGCGGTTCTCTTACCGGCGGATCGCAGAATAAAAAAACAGGTCTGTTGAGCCGTGTAAGTGAGATAGAGAAAAACAAGGTCAAGCTTAACGGTCTGAACAATAAGATAAATGCGCTCAGACAGGATTATACAAATGCTCAGTCTGAATGCGGAAAAACAGAGGCGGAGCTTATAAGCGCAAGAGATAATTATACACAATTAAGAGAAGAAAAGGTAAAGCTTGAAGCAGAGCTTAATTCGGCAAAAGAGCAGGAGCAGTCGGCATATTTGGCAGTATCGGAGCTTTTGCGGGAAAAAGAAGAGTGCGAGAGCAAGACCTTGCAGTTAAACAAAACCATATCATACGCAGGCAATGAATACGAAAGAATAGAAGAGCTTATCAATGCGGCTCAAAGGGATATTTCAAAGCTTTCGGGAAAGCTTGCCGTTCAGAACGAAAAGCGAAATACTCTTACCGATACAATGCAGAATATCAAGCTTGAGATCGTTACTCTCGATAAGGATACAGAGCTTTTGGAAAGCGAGATAAAATCTATTGAACAAAAGCAGGCGGAAAACAGCGAGAAGAGAAAGAAGCTTGCTGCCGATAGTGCGGCTGCGGAGAACGACAATAAAGCTATTGAAGGCAAGATAATGACGTTTCGAGCAGAGGAGTCACGTCTCAGACGAGACGCTGCGTATAATAACGAAAGGATCACCTCTCTTGCGGAAAAGCGTACAAAGCTTGAACAGAGAAGCTCACAGCTAAGGCAACGGGAGCGTGACAAGCTTTCTGAGAAAGAACAGATAGGTCTGGAGCTTGCACGTCTTGAAGAGCGAAAAGAAAATCTCAATAAACAGTATGACGAGATAAACCGCAAGCTTTGGGAAGAGTATGAACTCACGGTGAGAAGTGCGGCAGAGAAAGCCGCAGTGATCGAGAGTATTCCAAAGGCACAGAAAAGACTGTCTGAGCTTAAATCAAAGATAAAAGCGTTGGGAAGCGTTAATGTTGCCGCTATTGACGAGTATAAAGAGGTATCGGAACGCTACGAGTTTATGAAGGCTCAGGTAGGCGATATAGAGAAGTCAAAAAAAGAGATAATCGCTCTTATCGGTGACTTGACAAAGCAAATGAAGGAGCTGTTTATCGAGCGATTTGCAATGATAAACAAAAATTTCGGAGAAACCTTCAAAGAGCTTTTCGGCGGCGGAAATGCATCGTTACTGCTCACAAATGAAGATGATATATTATCGTCGGGCATAGATATAAACTGTAATCCGCCGGGAAAACACGTTTCACATTTGGAGCTTTTATCGGGCGGTGAACGTGCGCTTGTTGCAATTGCGCTGTATTTTGCTATAATGAAAGTAAGCCCTGCGCCGTTCTGCGTAATGGACGAGATAGAAGCCGCACTTGACGAGGTAAATGTCGATCGCTTTGCAAAGTATCTCAGACGTATGACGGACAACACGCAGTTTATACTCATTACACACCGCAGAGGTACTATGGAAGAGGCAGACGTATTATACGGCGTTACAATGCAGGACGAGGGCATTTCAAAGCTTCTGGAGCTTCATTCAAGCGAGGTTGCCGCAAGCTTTACCAACATTAAATGATTTTGGAGGAAATTATGGGTTTATTTGCTAAGATCAAAGAGGGTTTGAAAAAGACAAGAGAGAGTGTAGTCGGACAGATCGACTCAATGCTCAAATCCTTTACAAAGATAGACGAGGAGCTTTTTGAAGAGCTTGAAGAGCTTCTTGTAATGGGTGATGTAGGTATCAATACATCACAAAAGATATGCGAAGAGCTTAGAAAGAGAGTAAAGAAGCAGGGTATTACCAATCCGAAGGATGTTCACGATCTTCTTGAAGAGATCGTTGCAGAAATGCTTGAGGGCGGTCAGGAGCTTAATATTTCAACAAAGCCGTCAATCATTCTTGTAATAGGCGTAAACGGAGTGGGCAAGACTACAACCATAGGCAAGCTTGCAAACGATCTTCGCCGCAAGCATAAAAAGGTATTGCTTTCCGCAGCGGATACATTCCGTGCGGCGGCTATCGAACAGCTTGAAGTGTGGGCAGAGAGAAGCAAGTGCGATATTATAAAGCAAAAAGAAGGTTCAGACCCTGCCGCAGTTGTTTTTGACTCTATCCAAGCGGCAAAGGCGAGAAAAGCAGATGTAATTATCTGCGATACGGCAGGCAGACTTCACAACAAAAAGCACCTTATGGACGAGCTTAATAAGATCAGTCGTATAATAGACAGAGAACTGCCCGACGCAGATAAAGAGGTTCTGCTTGTGCTTGACGCAACCACAGGACAGAATGCAGTAAATCAGGCAAGAGAGTTTAAAAATGCCGCAGGTATTACGGGCATAGTGCTTACAAAGCTTGACGGTACGGCTAAGGGCGGCGTTGTGCTTGCTATCAAAGAAGAGCTTGACGTACCTGTTAAGTATATCGGTGTGGGCGAGCAGATAGACGATCTCCAGCCGTTTGATCCTGCCGAGTTTGCAAAAGCTATGTTCGATGTTGACAAGGAGTAATACATGAAAAAGTTTATTATTGCTTCAAACAATAAAGCAAAGGTCAAAGAGCTTGACAGAATATTGAACCCATTGGGTATTACGGCAGTTACCGCCGTAAGCGAGGGAATAGATCTGGGTGATGTTGAAGAAACAGGCAATACCTTTGCCGAGAACGCATATATAAAGCATTATCGGCTTACAAAAAAACAGGTATGCCCTGCGTTGCTGACGATTCGGGACTAATGGTTGACGCTTTAAACGGTGAGCCGGGTGTATATTCCGCACGATATGCAGAAACAGACGAGAAGAGAATAGAAAAGCTGCTGTATAATTTAAAGGGTATCCCCGCAGAAAAGCGAGGCGCACATTTTGTGTGTTCGATATGCTGTATAATAGACGAGAATACTATTATCAGGGCAGAGGGTACGAGCAGCGGTATTATATCGGAAGAATCTCACGGACAAAACGGCTTTGGGTATGATCCCGTATTTATGACAGACAGCGGTAAGACCTTTGCCGAGCTTAGCGCAGAAGAAAAAGACACTATAAGCCACAGAGGACGTGCGCTCAGAGAATTATACGACAAGTTGTCACAGATAGAATTTTAAGGAGAAAATATATGCTTACAAGTAAACAAAGGGCTTATCTTCGTTCGCTTGCAAACGGAATAGATACTATATTAATGGTGGGCAAGGGCGGTTTGAGCGAACAGATAAACGCACAGGCAGCGTCTGCGCTTAAAGCAAGAGAGCTTATAAAAGGCAAGGTGCTTGAAACGTGCGAGCTTTCGGTTCGTGAAGCGGCTGAGAGGATAGCACAAGATACACATGCTGAGGTAGTTCAGGTCATAGGTACAAAATTTGTGCTGTACAAGAGAAATGA
>JAFOMO010000242.1 GCA_017418905.1 Clostridia bacterium
AACGGCTTATTGGTTTTTAAATGACGATCACTTATACATAAAGCCTGCCTTGCTTATCGTCTGTTCTCTTCTGTTAGGTATATACAGCATTGAAACTGTTATCGGACTTGATCGTATTACCGTTTCAACGCTTGATGTGGGCTGTGGTATGACGGTCACTCTAAAGCATGACAAGGATATTGTTATAATAAATTCTTACGGTGAAAAATACCAATATAAAACCATAAAAAACGAATTGTCAAAATATGGTGACGTACTCTGCTTTATAGATACAGCACCCGAAAAGGGTGTCTATAACTATTCGCAAAAGATAACAAGCGATGTTTATGTCAAGAACATATTTGTGAATACTTCGGATAAATTTGATGATAATATGAGCCTAAAGCAGTATGACAAGCAGAATATACGACTTATCGAAAGCGATAATTCGCTTGAATTGTTCGAGAACACATCAGCAGAGCTTATAAATACAAATTCGGGTGTGTGGGTTCGTCTGTATATCTATTCAAAAAACATTCTGATATGTCCTGAAGGCGGAGATTACAGCGAGCTTGACGAACATATGAGGTATAACGATATAATAATAATGAGCCGTATACCAGAAAATTTTGAGTACAAGGGCGAGTACATAGTATTATCGTCCTACGGTACTGAATGTATGATGTCAAACACGGAACTGCAAGGTATGAATGTTAACAGCATTTCCACAAACGGACAAGGGCAAATAGACGTGATATTTAACAGTAATAATGATGTCGAAATAAAAACAACATATACGGGAGGGGTAACAAGATATGCCAAAAATAAGTGAGGCTGAGTTTAAAAAGATACTGTCGGGAAATGATTTTGGAACGCTGTACTCTATAAGCGGTGCAGAAAAAATGCTTGTAACTTATTATACGAATAAGCTTATAGAAAAGGTTGCAGGAAAAAAGCCCTCCGAATTTAATTTTCATACGTTTGTCAACGGTTTTAATATTGACGTATTCGCCTCGGTTCTGCAAATTCTGCCTTTTATGAGCAGTTATAATGTTGTGGTCATCAAAGACCTCGATCTTTCGGAATTATCAACATCAGACACAAACAGAATAATTGATCTTTTATCGTCCGTTTCAGGCGACTGTATAGTTATTCTTACATATCCCACGGCGGCAGTAAAAGCCGCTAAGGATATGAGTGCAAAAGACAAAAAGCTTAAAGAGCTTACCGAAAAGAAGGGCATTGTTTTAGAGCTTGATAAGCTTACCCCTGCCGTACTGCAAAAAAAGCTTATTTCGTGGGCAAGCAAAAGAAATGTTGTGCTTTCACCTAAAGTATCGGAGCAAATTGTAGATTATACGGGAACAGACCTTACTCAGTTGAGAAACGAGCTTGAAAAGCTGTGTTCTTATGCAGGCTACGGCGGAGAGATAACGTCTGATATTGTAGATATGCTTGTTACAAAAAATCTTGAGGCAAGTGTTTTTGATCTTTCAAAGGCTGTTATTTCGGCAGACAGTGTTACCGCCTTTAATGTTATCGACAGACTGATATATCAAAAAGTCGAGGTGCTTAACATTTTAGCTGTTTTGTCGGCGGCTTATATTGATATGTACCGTGCAAGGATAATCATTAAAAACGGCAGACCCGTTACCGATATGATAAAGCTGTTCCCCGGAGTATACAAAAGCGAATACCGTGTTCTGGCAATTGAGCGAAACTGCAAAAGAGTTAATACGGCTATTCTGCGCAAGAGTATCAACGCTATTGCTCAGACGGATATTGCGCTTAAAAGCACACGAGGCGACGCACGAATAAAACTTGAAAGCCTTATCATCAAATTGATGCTTATAGCGCAAGAGGGCTGAATATGATACGCATAAAAGAGGCAATTATTGTTGAGGGCAAGTATGACAGAATAAAGCTCTCGTCACTTTTTGATACCGCTATAATAGAAACAGGCGGTTTTCGGATTTTCAGCGACAGCGAGAAGAAAAACGTAATAAGAGAATTAGCCGAAAAAAGGGGTATTGTAATTCTTACCGACAGCGACGGCGCAGGGTTTGTCATACGCAATTATCTTAAAGGCATTGTAAAAAATGCGGATAATATAAAGCAGGCATATATTCCCGATATAGAGGGCAAAGAGAAAAGAAAATCTCAGCCCTCAAAGCAAGGACTTTTAGGCGTTGAGGGCATGACGGACGATATTATCATTAATGCCGTAAAAAAATGCGGTGCATACGTTGAAGGTGAATTTGTCTGTACCGATAAAAAAAGCATTACAAAAACCGATTTTTATAACTTAGGTCTTACGGGACAAAACAACAGCGCATCAAACAGAGAGCTTGTTTTAAAAAAGCTTAATTTTCCTAAGTATATGACATCAAACGCACTTCTTTCAGCGGTGAATATGATATACGAAAAAGAAGAATTTGTACAAATAGTTCAAGACGCTTTAAAATGATCTCAAAGGCATTAAATACAGGAGGTAATCATGGGCAAGAGCAAAAAAGCTGCGTCACAGTTAACAGCAAACAAGGTAAGCATAAAGAAAAGCTTTGATGAATCTATGTATCATGTACTGGAGAAAACAGCAAATAAATACGAAGAGCTTTTCGCTTACACTTATATGGGCACGAGCACTACTTATAAAAAATTTCTGAAGCAAATAAATGACTGCGCAAAGGCTTTAAAAGCATTGGGAGTACGCAAAGGCGACAGAGTTACAGTTTGTTTGCCCGATATTCCGCAGGCTGTTATTATGCTTTATGCGCTGAATGCAATAGGTGCTGTTTCTTGTTTTATTCCGCCTTTGTCTGCCGAAAACGAGATAAATTTCTATCTTACCGATTCAAAAAGCAGTGTATGCATTGCCCTTGACGATAATATCGGCAGATTTTCTTCCGCTTGGGAAATTACAAGACTAAAAAAGCTTATTGTAACAAGAGCGTCCGAAATGATGGGCTTAGGTCACAAAATAAAATACAGAATATCGGAAATACGCAGCTTTGAGTATTCTTCTACGGGCGATAACATCATTTACTGGAATGATTTTCTGAAATCGGGCGAAAGTGTTGATGATAGTTCAAACGATAATTGCAGCGGAGACGATCTTGCCTGCATATTATACAGCGGCGGTGCTACGGGACAGACTAAGGGCGTTATGCTCTCAAACAAGAATTTCAACTCTTTAAGCCGACAGATCATTTTTGTTATGAAGGAGTTCAAGCCCGGCGACAGGATGCTCTCCTCAGTCCCTTATTTTAAAGGACTGGGATTAGGCTTCTGCGTTCATACAATATTGACTAACGGCGGCTGCTGTATTATTCTTCCCGATTACGAGCCTACACGCTTTGCAAGCTACATTTTAAAGAGTAAGCCGGAGTATTTAGTCGGACTGCCTAATCTGCTTGACAATCTTCTGCGCCTGCCCATTCTTGATGACGCCGAGCTTTCGGGACTTAAAGGCGTTTTTTGCAGCGGAGATCATCTTCCCAAGGAGCTAAAAAAACGCTTTGAATATTTCTTGACCGATCATAACAGTACGGTAACGGTAAGAGAGGGATACGGTACTACCGAATGTATCGCAGTTTGCTGTATGACGCCCGAAAAAAATCAAAAAGAGGGCAGTATCGGAACTCCCCTGCCTAAGATGTATTGCAAGATAGTAAAGCCGGGAACAATAAAGCCCTGCGGTTACGGTGTAGAGGGAGAAATTTGTATTTCGGGTCCTACTGTTATGAGTGGTTATTTAGGCAAAAAAGACGAAACTGCCGATACTCTGAAAAGACATAAAGACAATAAACTTTGGCTTCATACGGGCGATCTCGGAATGATAGATTCAGACGGTTATTTGTTTTTCAGGCACAGGATAAAACGCCTGATAGTATCTTACGGATACAGCATTTATGCCTCACAGGTTGAAAAAACACTCTGCCAGAACAATTTTGTCAAGATGTGCGCCGTTATAGGCATACCCGACAAAAAGGCAAGACAGCTTGTAAAAGCGTTTATTGTACTTAAAGATAATTCTAACAACAATGATGATACAAAAAAGAAAATTATCGACTACTGCAACGCAAATTTAACGAAATATGCTACGCCGAAAGAAATTGAGTTTATTGATGACTTTCCAAAAACGCTAAACGGAAGTATAGATTACAGAGAGCTGGAGCGCAGAGAGGCTTTGGCACGAGAAGAAAAAGAGGGGGTGCAAAGATTTGGAAAAAACTAATGTTATGAGAGTGCTCGATCAGAAAAAAGTGAAATATACTCCGCACTCGATAGGAGATAACAGCACAATGACCGGCACCCAGGTTGCGCAGGTTTTACAAAAACCTGCGGACGAGGTATTCAAAACACTTGTGACCGTAGGCAAAAGCGGTAATAAATATGTATTTGTAGTACCCATAGGCAAAGAGCTTGACCTCAAAAAAGCCGCTAAAGCCGTAAATGAAAAGTCTATCGAAATGTTAAAGTCTAAGGAGCTTTTGCCGCTTACGGGCTATATTCACGGCGGCTGTTCCCCTATCGGTATGAAAAAGCTCTTTACTACAACTGTCGATATTTCGGCTAAGGATAAGACCACGATCTGTTTCAGCGCAGGTAAGATAGGTTATCAGGTAGAGTTAGACCCAAACGATCTGTCTAAAGTGATAAAATTCACTTATGCCGATATTGCAATATAAAAGAGGGAATAATATGAACGGTAAATTATTTATGCAGGCAATAATAAAATTCACATCAGGACTTCTCCTGACAATTGCCTTGTTATTTATTCCTGCCGGAACGATATATTATGTAAAAGGCTGGATATTTATAGCGATATTATTTATACCGATGTTTATTGCAGGTATTATTCTTATGATGAAAAATCCCGCTCTGCTCGAAAAAAGACTGAATGCCAAAGAAAAGCAATCCGATCAGAAATTTTTTGTCCTTGTAATGAGTATAATGTTTGTATTAGGCTTTGTGTGTGCAGGGCTTAACTGCCGCTTTTCGTGGGTAGTTCTTCCAATGTGGTTGTCAATTGTATCATCGGTTATTTTTATACTGGCATATATTATGTACGGTGAAGTTCTGAGAGAAAACGAATATTTATCGAGAACGGTAGAGGTACAAACCAATCAAAAGGTAATAGATACGGGACTGTACTCTGTTATTCGTCACCCTATGTACAGCGCAACGCTCCTGCTTTTTTTGTCAATGCCGTTTGTACTCGGTTCACCGATAACCTTTTTCATATTATTGATATATCCTATTGCAATAATATCACGGCTTCAAAGCGAAGAAGAGTATCTCGAAAAAAATCTTGACGGTTATAAAGAGTATAAGCAAAAAGTCAAATACAGGCTTATTCCCTTTATTTATTAATGTGGCACTAATACTGCTCTCAAAACTCCACACTCAACAAAAAGCAGACCCCGAAATTTTCCGAGGTCTGCTTTTTTATGTAGATATTATATTTGTGAAAAATACTTTTGAGTGACAATAAAAGTTCTAAAAAGTTAAAAAATCTCAACTCTTAACTCTCAACTCTCAACACTCAGATCACGGATTCGGCTGACGAAGTGCGTCATTATATACATTGATATAATCGCTTGCAGATCTGTCCCAGCTGTAATCGGATGTCATAGCTCTCCAGATGAGCTTTATCCAACCATCTCTGTTCCAGTAACCGCCGATAGCACGGTTAACTGCGCCTACCATATCCCATGTATCATAGTTGCGGAATGTAAACCCGTTGCCGTAACCGTCCTGACTGTCATGGATAGAGTCTTTAAGACCGCCTACCTCACGTACAACAGGGATAGTACCATATCTGAGAGCTATCATTTGAGAAAGTCCGCAAGGCTCACTCTTAGACGGCATGAGGAATATATCGGAACCCGAGTAGATCTTTCTTGCAAGCTCGTTTACATAACCGAAGCATGAGCATACTCTGCCCGGGTATCTCCACTGAAGATTTCTGAAGAAGTCTTCATATTCAGCGTCACCCGAACCCAGGATAACGAACTGACAGTCGTTGTTCTGAAGAATGTTGTCGATACCGTCACGAACAAGATCGAGTCCCTTATGAGAAACAAGTCTTGAAACCATACTTACTATCGGAATATCTTCTCTTCTGTCGAGATTCAGACGCTCCTGAAGTCTTCTCTTACACTCGTTCTTGCCGTAGAGATTATCAGCGGTATAATTTGCATAAAGATGATAGTCTGTTGCAGGATCATAGCTTGCGTTGTCGATACCGTTGAGAATACCGCAAAGCTTATAATGGAAGAGATTGAGAGCAGTGTCAAGACCGTGACTGAACCACGGGTCTTTGATCTCAAGCGCATAGCTCGGAGAAACTGTTGTAACCTTTGTAGAGCAAACAATTGCACCCTTCATCATGTTGAGCTTGCCGTCCTGATCGAGAATAGCACCGTCCTGTGCGGGAATGCCGACAATATCTTCGTTAAGATCCCAGCCGTACTTTCCTTGATACTGAATATTGTGAATAGTAAAGATACTCTTAATATCATGATACCAGCCGTTTCTGGAATAGAAAAGATAATAGTATGTCGGAACAAGTGAGGTCTGCCAGTCATTGCAGTGGATAATATCCGGCTTAAAGTCAACATACGGGAGCATTTCAAGACAAGCACGAGAGAAGAAACAAAATCTCTCTGCATCGTCATAGAAACCGTATAAGCCGTTTCTCTTGAAATAATACTCATTATCAATAAAATAGTAGAGAACGCCGTTATAACGAGCCTCAAACACACCGCAATACTGATGACGCCACGATACAGGCACAGTAAAGCTTGTTATATAATGCATTGTGTCACGAAGGCTCTGAGGAATGTCACCGTAAAGCGGCATTACAACTCTGCATCCAATCATTCTCTGACGAAGTGCCTGCGGCAGTGAACCTGCAACGTCACCCAGTCCGCCCGAAGCGGCAAAAGGCTTTGCTTCGCTGGTACAAAACAATACTTTCATTTTTTATTACCTCCTAAATTCAGACATATTATCTGCTTGGCTTGGATTCACAAAAGCAAACCCTGTAAGTGACCCGAAAGCCCGTTTA
>JAFOMO010000243.1 GCA_017418905.1 Clostridia bacterium
CGTTTAATTGTACGTTGATAAATTTTGCGACAGAAGCTATGACAACATTCTTGACAGTATTAAAAGAGTACATTTTATAGGCATTGGCGGTTCGGGTATGTGTCCGCTTGCAGAGATACTTATTTCAAAGGGCTATGAAGTAAGCGGCTCTGATACAAGCGACGGCGATACTCTCAGACGTATAAAAAGCTACGGTATACCCGTATATATGGGGCATGACGCAGAAAACATCAAAGGTGCGGAGCTTATTGTATATACCGCAGCGGTAAAAAGCGACAATGCGGAGCTTGTTGCTGCAAAGGAGCAGGGTATTCCTGCAATTGAAAGATCTGTTATGCTCGGCATTGTAACAAGACGCTATAAAAATGCTGTTGCAATTTCGGGTACGCACGGAAAGACCACAACAACAGGTATGCTTTCACAGATACTCATAGGCAGCGGAAAAGAACCTACCGCAATTATCGGCGGTACTCTTCCGGCAATAGGCGGCAACAGCTATGTAGGCAGCTCGGAAACTATTGTCTGCGAGGCTTGCGAGTATGTAGATTCGTTTTTACAGATAACCCCTGCCGTTGCTGTTATACTTAATGTTGACGCAGATCATCTTGATTACTTTGAAACATTTGACAATGTAAAAAAATCATTCAGAAAATTTATTGACCAGACATCTCAGACAGTTATCGTAAACGGTGACGACAAAAACGCACTTGAATGTGTTAAAGACACATCTTTGAATGTTGTGACCTTTGGCTTCGGTGATAATAATAATTATCGTGCTGTTCTCATCTCTCCCGAATCAACAGTTTATGATACATTTGAGTTATACTATAACAATGAGCTGCTCTGCACCGTTACACTTTCCGTACCGGGCAAGCATAATGTATATAACGCTCTTGCAGCGGCTGCGGCGGCGCACTGCCTCGGAGTATCGGCTGAAGATATTGCGGTAAATCTCAACAAGTTTATGGGAGTACACCGCAGATTTGAGATCCTCGGAAAATTCGGCGGTGTTACCATAGCGGATGACTTTGCACACCACCCCACAGAGATCACAGCAGCACTTTCGGCAGCCGTAAAGATGGGCTTTAATACCGTCTGGAACGTATTTCAGCCGCACACCTTCTCTCGTACTTATATGCTGCTTGACGATTTTGCAAAGGCTTTGTCAATATCCGACAAAAGTATTATACTTGAAATACTTCCCGTAAGAGAAACAAATACGTACAATATATATAATACAGACTTGGGCAAAAAGATACCCGGTTCTGTATGTATAGATACATTTGAAGAAGCGATGGATTACGTTTGCAAGAACGCAAAAGAGGGTGATCTTATTCTTACCATGGGCGGCGGTAACGTTTATATGTGCGCTAACATGATTAGAGATAAGCTGAAAGAAATGTACGCTTAATTTTTAAAAGTGGAAAGTGGAAATTTTTGCTCAAAAATCAAAGCTTAAAACTTTAAGTTGAAAGTTGAATGTTTAATCTTTAAACTAAAAATCTTAACTCTCAACTCTCAAAACTCAACACTAACAACGGACATAGTGGTATTATACTGCTGTGTCCGTTTTTTGTATATCACAAAAGTATAAAAAATAAAGGTTTTATAATAATTTTTATCTGCAAAAGCAAAAACTTAAAGTTGTTCAACTTAAAATTGACAAATTAACAAATATATGTTACTCTTATAGTGTATGGGTTTGAAATAAAAAAACGTTTCTCGTTTATAAGGAGGACCCCCTATATGGGTATTGCAAACATTTTTAATTTATTTTGCGGCATTGCTCTGTTTATGTTCGGTATGTCACTAATGGGTGCCGGACTTAAAAAGGTTGCGGGCAATCGTTTAGAGCTTTTACTTGCCAAACTCACAAACACACCGATAAAAGGCATCATTTTAGGTACGGGCGTTACTGCCGTAATACAATCATCATCTGCAACATCTGTTATGGCAGTCGGCTTTGTAAACTCCGGTATGATGAAATTTCGGCAGTCTATCGGTATCATCTTAGGTTCTCTGCTTGGTACGAGTATTACCGGCTGGATCATTGCATTATCCGAAATTGAAGGTGTGGGCGGCTGGACGGCTATCTTCTCCACTACGACAATTACCGGACTTATTGCGATCACCGGTTTAATGTTCCGTGAGTTTTCAAAAAATCACTCAAACATAGGCGATATTCTTATGGGCTTTGTCGTTCTTATGGTCGGTATAAGCACAATGAGTGCCTCTGTTGCACCACTTAAAGAAAGTGAAGCATTTATTAGTCTTCTTACAATGTTTGCAAATCCGTTTGTAGGTATATTGGTTGGTGCTCTGTTTACGGCAGTTCTTCAAAGTGCGTCTGCCGCTGTCGGTATTCTTCAGGCTTTGACTGCAACGGGTGCTATCGACTTTGCAACGGCTTTTCCTATACTTTTGGGTATTTCCATTGGTGCGGCTGTGCCGGTTCTTCTCTCTGCGCTTGCCGCAAACACAGAGGGTAAAAGGACTTCTTTTGTCTATCTTCTCACTTCTGTATTGGGCGTAGTTCTTTGCGGAAGTATTTTCTATATTACAAACTCGGCAATGCATTTTGAATTTGTAAACTCTTATATGAACGAGTTTTCTATAGCTTTGGTAAACACTCTGTTTCGTTTAGCTAATGTTGTTCTGCTTTTCCCGTTTATTGGTCTTATCGAAAAGCTTACCTGCCTGATAATTCCCGATAAGCCTCACGGAGAATCTAAAAAGCTTCAGCCCATCACACTTGAAGAACGCTTTCTCCCCTATCCCTCGTTGGCTATTTCTCAGAGCAGAAACGCTATTCACGATATGGCTAAAGCCGCTGTTGAAAGTGTGCGTCTGGGGTGCGGTCTTTTGAATGAATATTCAGACAGTAATATGGATCTTGTTTCTCAGTATGAACAGCTCGCTGATAAATATGAAAGCAGTATCGGCGCATATCTTATGAAGCTTTCAAAGGTAGAGCTTACAGGCGAGGATAACGCTTATGTGTTCAAATATCTTCGTACTCTCTCAGACTTTGAACGTATTACCGATCACTCTATGAGCATTGCATTCATAGCAAAAAAAGACAGTCAAGAAAACATTACATTCTCTGAAGAGGCAACGAAAGAGCTTAACATTATAAAAAACGCAGTTAATGAAATGCTTGATATGACCGTTGAGGCTTTTGTACAGGAAAAACGCAGTATAAGAGGAAAGGTTGCCGCTTTGAATACTGTAATAAGAACACTGTGCAACAAAGCAGAGCTTCATCACGTTGACAGACTGAAATCGGGAAGCTGTTCTTTACAGCAGGGTACAAGCTTCGGTGAACTGCTGACCGATCTTGAACAGGTTTCTGTACACTGCTATAAAATAGTAAACGCTATTCTCGAAAATCAGCAGACAGACAACAGCAAATCTTCCGACAGTGACAGCAAGGCAAATAAAAAGAGTAAGGCTTTGGAGGAGTACAACAAGAAGTACGGAATCTGAGTTTGAGTGTGGAGTTTTGAGAGTTAAGATCAATGTACAATGTGCAGTGTGCAATGTACAATGAGTTACAATATTATTATTCACAAAAAAAGGGAAAACGGGAAAATCGGGTGTGGGTTTGAAAAGTCTATTATATATATAATAAAAATATTTCTATATACGTAGAGTATAGTATAAGAAAGTTTACAAAACACCCCCTAAAATTCCCTTTTTCCCTAAATTTCCGGATTTCGATTTATCTCGTTTGTATGCTCACTGTGGAGTTTTGAGAGTTGAGAGCTTTGAGTTTTTAAAAATATTAACCGATGCAATATTGAACTGCATCGGTTTTTTCTTAGAAAAATTCTGTTTTTTCATAAAGCATATTGTAGTTTATATCATACAGCGAATTTTTTATATAATTCACAAGCTTATCTATATGCTTCATATTCTCAGCCACTATTACAATACCGTGAGTGTTATCAAACTGAAAGATAAAGTCAAAGGGCGCATTTCGTATCTTATACTGCATCATACCTAAGCTTTCTATTTCATCATCAATAAGCTTTGAAAATCCTCTGACAAGTCCGTGAAAAGCAGCGTTTTCTTCATCCTCATACATATCATCCGAGGAATCTATTATTATCCACCCCGTATTAAAATTTATATGTGATATTCCGTATTTTTCATTGAATAGCATTATTTCTCTTCCTTTTTAAAATCTGCCCTCCGTGACCGAAGGGCAGTAGTTTTTTAACATTTGTCGTATCACTTCAAAATACTGATAAGTACGCCTGCTGCAACTGCCGAACCTACAACACCTGCAACATTCGGTCCCATAGCGTGCATAAGCAGGAAGTTTGACGGGTCTTCCTCCTGACCTACCTTCTGTGATACACGGGCAGCCATAGGAACTGCCGATACACCTGCCGAACCGATAAGCGGATTTACCTTTCCGCCTGTTGCTTTGCACATGATCTTGCCAAATAGTACACCGAACGCTGTACCCATACAGAATGCAAACAA
>JAFOMO010000244.1 GCA_017418905.1 Clostridia bacterium
AATGCACAACATCACAAAAGCAAAAGTAAGTGCTATCAAGCCCAGACCTATTATGATAAAACCCGGACTAAATGACAACAGCGTAAATGAAAACACACCGCCTGCAAGAGATACTATACATACTGCTGCGGCGATAAGCACAAGCGCAACACAAACAACCGCAGTAAGCGGAACGGTAACTGCGCCCATGGGCAGCAGCAAAATAAATTTCGCAATACTGCCTGCTGTTTTCCTGCTTTTTCCTTTTTGCGGCATTATACCGTCAAGCGGTATTGGATCACCGCTTATATACCTTTTAGCTATTAGTCCGGGACTGCCCAGCGCATTTATTATTTCGCTTTCTTCAACACCGTTTTCGAGCTGTTCATCAAAATATTTTTCATAATCGTTTGTTATGTTATACTTATCTTCATCGGGCATACCGTCAAGAGCAGACATCAATTCAAACATAAACTGTGACCGAGTCATAAAAGATAATCCCTCATTTTCAAAGTATCTCCGTTTGGTATAATAAAGTCTGCGCCGCAGTTCGGGTCAAATTCGGGTGAGATATTCGTATGAATATACAAAGCCGACATTCCGGCTGCTTTTGCGCCTCTAATATCTGCGGTTGGATCGTTGCCCGACATGATAGACTCCTCGGCTTTAAGCTCAAAGCGTGAGAGTATCGCCTTGAAGAAATGTATATCGGGCTTTGAACACTCTATATCGGAAGAGATCAGAATACCGTCAAACTTATCGAGAATACCCAAAAGCTTTAATTCTTCCCAAGTGAATGAACGCTGCGCATTTGTGAGAAGATAAACACGTCCTCCGGCTTTTTTCAGATCGTCAAGCAGATCGGCAATACCGTTATAAAGCTTTATGTATTCTCTTGAACACTGTCTGAAAAATAATGCCGTATCCAAAGTAAGCTTATCATTATCGCCGCACTCAACACCCTTGCTGCGGTATAAAAGCGAAAAGACTTTTTCAATTTTTATATCAATATGTTCATACTCGGGGTGAGCTTTATGCACAGCTTTCTTCTCATTATTAACAGCCTTGATATAATCGGACTGTAACTGTTTTGCCGTATAAGCTGCGCCGTTTTTTGTATAGACCTCTGCTGTTTTCTCCCAAAGAGTTATGTCGCTCTCATCTGTATGAATATCCGCAAGAGTACCATACAGGTCAAAAATATAGTTCTTGTACATAAGTATAACCTCCGTGTTTTTTACTATTATATTATAGCTTTAATGCAATGTCAAATAATATCGGTTTCACTGTTGACTACTATTGGGAAATTAGTATATAATACTTTTAAAAAAGTGGAATTTGGAAAGTGGAAAGTGGAATTATTCTAAAGCAGAAATTCAGACTGTGCAAAAAGTAAAGTTTGTTTAATGCATACTTTATTGCGCCGCCTTGGAGCGGCGGGGGAACTTTTGTTTTAGACGGAAGTAAGGGGCATGGTCACGCAAAATGCCCCTCTTCCAAAAACAGTCCGCAGGACTGTTTTTGAAATTCACCCCTAAAAGGGCTGGAGC
>JAFOMO010000245.1 GCA_017418905.1 Clostridia bacterium
ACAACGCACGAAAACAACATCATAAGCGAAAGCAATATAGAAACCGTGCTTTTGCTAAACCTTTTTATCTTTGTTTTCATAATTTTCTCCTCCACTAAAATAGATTTTATGTCGGTGTGCCGCAAAAGCGTTTTTGTGCTTGTTACCGCCTGACCCACGGTCAATGCAGGGTTTAAAAAAATAACCTTGCATTGTACACTAAAATAACTTCTGACAGCACAAATATACACTAATATTATAACATTTTTATAAAAAATGTGCAATTGATTTTTGTTTGTTAGAACACTTCTTTTTATACAAATATTTATTAAACCTTTTAGGCAAATTTCATAGTTATTAAAAAATTCGGTAAACTTTATGAACGTTTACCGAATAATTTATGTTTTATTTTTGAACAAAAGGCTTTGCTTTTGAGTAGTAATACACGAAAATAATAAAAATCGCACCAAAGGTGTGTGTACAACAAATACATTTTGTCGGTTGTTTTTACGGTCTTTCCGTCACGCACAACGGCGGTCAATACCCCTAATATGTTACCGTCGGTTATGCCGTATTCTTTGTAGGTGCAGTGGTCGCCGGCTGTTACATAGTCGTCTTTTCGTACCCTTAGTATTCTGTGAAGTACATATTCCCCGCTTTTGCGTCTGTATAATACCACATCATACTTTTTACAGCGAGAACCGGACTTTTTTTCAATTATTATCAGATCACGGTCTTCTCTTATAAGCGGCAGCATGCTTGTGCCTTTGTTCTTATATATGAGTTTGCCGTCTTTTTGCAGTATCTCTTCAAAGGTGTATTTTTTACTCATCTAACGCACCTATCGAGCGTAACTGCGAAAGTATTTTCAATACGTCGGCTTTGACCGTTTCACGAGGGGCGTCGTAGATCGTGCAGAGGCGGTCTGTTATTGCGTCGGGGGTCGTGTCTTGCTTTAAACAGTTTACTATTTCGGCGGCTGTTTCGTTGCTGCGAACAAGACCTCTGAATGTATTAATGCTCTCTCCTGCGGCTATCATATATTGCAAGCCGTCTGTTTCGTAGGTTATAAAGCCGTTTTTGAGTTTCATGTCGATCAGTCCTTTATTGCGTTATAGGCAGTTTGCGCTGCCGTGGGGTGCATATTGCATTTAAGCGAATAAAGCTTTACTGTATTTGCAAGGTCATCTATTAATTTCATTGTTTTTTGCGCTGATGTAAGGCTTTCAGGGCGGTATGTCTGTGTGTATAAATGCTTTAATGCCTCGGCTTTTGTTAGCGGCTCTATGCCGTTTTGCTCTGACCGGCTTAATACACATACGGCTTTCAAAGGGGCTGAAATGTTACAGCCGAGGCGGTGCTTGCCGTTCCACGGTGTGCCGTATGCCGTAACGGCTGTGTCGGTGATCTTTAGCAGGGGTTTGTCGTCGTTTATCATAACTGCACGGCTGCCGAGAAGCTCTCTCCATAGTCTTGCGTGAGTTGATTTGCCTGTGCCGCTCTTTGCCGTGAACATATATGCAATACCGTCTACAGCTATGACAGAGCCGTGAAACAGTATTGTATCGTATTCGGGCATTCTCTCTGCTATTTTGCGGTATACTGCGAGTGTTTCGAGATATTCGGGTGTGAATTTCAAGTCTGGGGAGTGTTTGCGGCTCTTGTTCTTTTCGTGTTCAATATCACTTTCGGTTATCGTAACAGTAAAATCGGGCAGATCGTTTGTGAGGTAGTCTGTGCAGAATATTTTTGTTGTATCATAAATTGATGTAACTCCGATATTTACATCAGCTAATTTCACCGAAAAATTTGTCATATCATTCACCAAAAAACATTGGCAATACAGCATAATACTATGCGCCGTAAAATGTACAAAACAAAGCATAGTAAAGCTGTATTGCCTTATAATAGTTTAAGCTTACTCAACGGGAGCGTTTTCATATGGATCATAATCAGGTCTGAAAGCAGTCTGACCGTTGCCGCCTAATCCTTCTCCCTCTCCCTCTCCTTCTCCGACTCCGGCTTGACCCTGAGTGCCCTCAGCGTCGCCGCTAGTGGTAATAATGTCTTCTTCTAATTCGGTAATATCCATATAAGGTTTAATATACTTTTTCATTGTAATCTCCACTTTCTTTATATAATTTATAGGGAATTGCATTATTCGACTTCTGTATAATAAATATTGAGTATCATGTCAAAAAATGCATCGGTATCTGTAT
>JAFOMO010000246.1 GCA_017418905.1 Clostridia bacterium
CCCCGCAAGCCTTTTGAAAAAGGCTTGACCGAAAACTAAATTTTTGGTTTTTGCACAGTCTGACTGCGCAATTACGCAGTCAAATATAATATAACCGTGAGTTTACCGCACGCAAATATAATTCTTACTTTGTTGTACTAAAGCTTTATGAAATTCATAAGATTTTGAAAGCAGTAACCGCAAGTATAAAAATACGTTGACCCCCTCTTGAAAATCCGAGGGGGCATTTTTATGTATAAACTTTATTCGTTTACAATGCAGGAAAGGTATAATTATGAAGTTATGATCTCGAAAACTGACATCTCAACTCTTAACTCTCAAAACAAAAATATTCCACTTTCCGCTTTTGTATCAAAATTATTCTTTTCATATTTTTGTAGTAAACCGCTCTCAATAGTAACAATTGCATAATTTAAGATAAAATTTTTGTCATATTTATCAATACCCTTTAAATATTCAAAAAAATATGTTATAATTATCGGTATGTAAATTAGTATGGTGTATTATGTAAAAATATACGGTAAAATTTGCGGTTTTTTATGCAAACCGTAGAATGGGGTTATTTTAATATATGGATCAGCAAAATAATAAGCGTAACGATCTTATAATAGGACGAAATCCTGTAATGGAGGCTGTCAAGAGCGGACGTGCGATCGAATCAATACTTGTAGCAAGAGGAAACAGAACAGGCACTATTCCCGTGATACTTGCCAAAGCCAAAGAAAAAGGTATCGTCATTAAAGAGGTTGACTCTAAGAAGCTTGACTATATGTGCGCTATGGGCGTACATCAGGGCATAGCCGCAGTAGCGTCTGTAAAGGAATATTCAACGGTAGAAGAAATACTGCAAACAGCGCAGGACAGAGGAGAGCCGCCGTTCATAATCATTCTGGACGAACTTGAAGACCCTCACAACTTAGGCGCAATAATACGTACCGCAGAATGTGCGGGCGCACACGGAGTTATTATATCTCAAAGGCGCAGCGCAGGTCTTACATATGCTGTCGGCAAATCGTCGGCAGGCGCAGTTGAATATGTCAAGGTTGCAAGAGTGGTAAACATTGCAAATACCATTGACGAGCTGAAGAAAAAGGGCGTCTGGATATACGGCGCAGATATGGACGGTCAGCTTTATACCGACACCGATCTTACGGGAGCTATCGCAATTGTAATAGGCAGCGAGGGCAAGGGTATAGGTCAGCTTGTAAGAAAAAAGTGCGACGCAGTTGTGTCGCTGCCGATGAACGGCAAAATAAACTCTCTGAATGCCTCTGTTGCAGCAGGTATTCTTTCTTATGAAATTGTAAGACAAAGAACTCAAAAGAAATGATAGATATACGGAACTTTTGCGAAAGGGGTGAAATGTGTGTCGATAAGAGAAAATGATGTAACGGTATCCGCAGAGAATAATACCGACAATGCTGCAAACGGAAAAGTACATCAGGCTCCCCTTGCACACGAAGGCAAAAAGCCCGAATTATCGGGTTTTTTAAACAAAATAAAAAGAGCTTTTTCCACCGAAGATACGTATACTGAAAAAGACTCTCCTCAAAGTGACAAAGGCTATCTCACCGAGGATAATAACGGCATTAATATAAAGAATATATTCGATCGTTTCAAGCACGACAAAAAAGAAGCCGTCAAAGAACAGCCCGATAATGCGGCAGTAAAGAAAGTCGCTGAGCAGAAAAACGATACGCCCGTTCAAAAGACGGCTGAAACTTCAAGCAGTACAGTTGAGAAGAAGCCTGAAACAAAAGAGAAAATCGCCGAGAAAGCAGAAGAGAAAACTCCTTTGCAAAGCGATGAGATCAAGGCTGAAGGTGTTTCGGAAAAATCCGAGTCGCTGAGTGAAGATGATGAATTAGAGCTTGCGATGATAAACGCTATTCTTGACGGCAAAGATGTAAGCGATATGAAGTTCCCCGAACCCGAAGAGCTGTCTGATGATAATACTGCCGAAAAAGAACAGACGGAAAGCATTTTGGGTCCCGAGCTTGATATTCAAAACGCCTTTGAAGACGAAGAGGCGGATTTTGTAATGGCAGATTTTGAGGCGGACGGCGAAGAAACAGAAGATATTACTATTACTGCCGCAGATATAGACAACTCCGAGGTTGAAGAGCTTGATGACGGTACTCATACCGCAGAAATTGCGGATAATACCTCAAATGATACGGAGAGTACAGCAGTCACAGCCGCTGTTAATGACGGTACTCAGGCAACAGAGGTTACGGATAATACCTCAAATGATACGGAGAATACAGCAGTCACAGCCGCTGTTAATGACGGTACTCAGGCAACAGAGGTTACGGATAATACCTCAAATGATACGGAGAATACAGCAGTCACAGCCGCTGTTAATGACGGTACTCAGGCAA
>JAFOMO010000247.1 GCA_017418905.1 Clostridia bacterium
AGCAGAAATGAAAAGTTATTGATGAACAGTTTCTTACATAGCTGCCTTTATTGCTGCGAGAAGCTCTTCATATGTTTCATATGCAGGCAGATCGGGATTTTCAGCCTTAATGCTGTCTGTACTCTTAAAGAGGAAGCCTGCCTTGCTTGCTCTTATCATTCCGAGATCGTTGTAGCTGTCGCCGCTTGCGATAGTTTCAAATCCGATAGACTGCAAAGCCTTTACAGTTGTGTACTTCGACTTCTCAACACGCATTTTGTGACCTGTGATCTCGCCGTTTTCCGACACCTCAAGAGAGTTGCAGAAAATTGTAGGCCAGCCGAGCTTCTTCATAAGGGGCTGTGCAAACTGTGTGAATGTATCGCTGATAATGATGACCTGGCACATTGAACGCAGCTCGTCTAAAAACTCCTTAGCACCCGGCATAGGGTCAATGTTTGCGATAACGTCCTGAATTTCTTTCAAACCGAGTCCGTGCTCTTTGAGTATTCTTATTCTGTACTGCATGAGCTTATCGTAGTCGGGTTCATCTCTTGTAGTCTTTTTAAGCTCGGGAATATTGGCGGCCTCTGCAAAAGCTATCCATATTTCCGGAACAAGAACTCCTTCGAGATCTAAACAAGTAATAACCATTTCGTATCTTCCTTTCATTGCGGCAAAAGCCGCTTAACATTATATGACAAAAAGGAATATTATTCCTTTTCTATCACCTTACTAAGCTCTGAAACCATATCCTTCAATATGTCGGATACGTCCTCTTTAAACATCTTTTCAAACAGCAAATTGATATTCTCTTCAAATTTTTCCGGCAAGATATAGCATTGCTCCCTGCATATCTGAACAAGTCTTTTTTCGCCCGGGTGCGTCATTTCGTTTATCGCAAAGATAACGTCAAAATAGCTTTCAAGAAAAGCCGCTGTTCTGTGGTTTACGCTTACTAAGTCGCCTCTCTCGAATGCCTTTCTTATCTGCTTGTCGTATGACGGCAGACAACCGCTGAGCAAACTCATATTATGCTTGATTATGGCATTTTTTAGCTTTTTCGGATACGGTATTCTGCACTTGTTCTGCAGATCTATAAATCTGCCTGTTTTGTCAAACACAATATCGCAGGTTCTCAGATTATGCCAGAAGCAAGTTGTATATCCGTTCATAGGCTGTGCGTCGTCGAGAACAAAAGAAGTAAGCTTATCTATATCTTCAATATTACGATAGATAATATCTACGCCGATACCGTTTTTAAGTACAATATTGTCCTCAAACTCAAAGAAGCTGTTGCCTATCTCCATTCTGTCGCAGAACTCAAACAGCAAAGCCTCTCTTACATCGTCCTCTATGCGGTCTGTTACGTATACATACAGATCATAGTCCGACTTGCTGTCGTTTGTTCCGCTTGCCCTTGAACCGCCCAAAGCCAATGCCTCGACCTGATCCAGCTCTTTAAACTTTTCATACAGCTCTTGTATTTCCATTTATTATACCTCCTTTTATATATTAGTGCGGAGTTTTAAGAGTTGAGAGTTGAGAGTTGAGAGTTGAGAGTTGAGGTATTTGTACCTTGATAACTTTCAACTTTTCACTTTCAACTTTTCACTTTCAACTTTCCACTTTCAACTTTCCACTTTCAACTTTCCACTTTAAGAAATTCCACTTTCCACTTTCAACTTTCCACTTTAAGAAATTCCACTTTCCGCTTTTATTAAAGAAAATTATTTCATCAAGTAGACCATAACTGCCTTCTGAGCGTGAAGTCTGTTTTCTGCCTCTTCAAATATCTCGTCTGCGTGAGCCTCGAATACCTTAGCGGTGATCTCCTCTTCTCTGTGTGCAGGCAGGCAGTGAAGTACCATTGCGTCCTCCTTTGCAAGCGTCATAAGCTCGTCATTTACCTGATAGCCCTCAAATGCCTTTGCTCGCTCTTTTGCTTCGCTCTCCTGTCCCATTGAAGCCCATACGTCCGTAATAACAACATCAGCGTCAACGGCTGCTTCTTTAGGAGTTCTGAACATTGCAAACTTATCGCCAAAGGTCTTTGCAAATTCGATCACCGTTTCATCCGGTTCATAGTTTTCGGGACAGGCAACCGAGATTGACATTCCCGACTTCAATGCGCCTACTATAAGCGAGTTCATCATATTGTTTCCGTCGCCTATAAAGCACATTTTAAGTCCGTTAAGTCTGCCCTTTCTCTCTCTGATCGTCATAAGGTCCGCAAGTACCTGGCAGGGGTGACAAAAATCGGTAAGACCGTTGATTATCGGAATAGAACCGTATTTTGCAAGATCTTCTACTTCGCTTTGCTTGAAGGTTCTTATCATAATACCGTCAAGATAGCGTGAAAGTACTCTTGCAGTATCCTCTACCGGCTCGCCTCTGCCAATCTGCAAATCGTGAGAAGAAAGGAACAATGCCTTTCCGCCGAGCTGGAACATTCCCACCTCAAAGCTTACTCTTGTTCTTGTGCTGGCTTTCTCAAAGATCATACCTAAGGTCTTTCCCTCCAGGTGCTTTTTTGCCAGACCGTGCTTTTGCTCGTACTTTAACTGATCTGCAAGGTTGAGTACCTCTTGTATATCTTCGCTTGACCAGTCGAGCAATTTCAATAAATGCTTCATTTTTGATCGTCCTTTCAAATCGGGGTTATCCGAAAGGAATACCCCCTTCGGATATACCCGTTATAAATTATTCTGTTTTATCATCGTTTTCTGTAACTTGTGCAATACTGCTCTCCAGTATTTCAAGTCCTGCGTCTATATCGAAATAATCAATATTAAGCGGCGGAAGAAGTCTTATTACTCCCTTTGCGGTGAGTACGAGCAGACCATTCTCCGCACATCTGAGCTGAACCTGCTTTATATCCTCAGTTTCAAGCTCTATGCCGATCATCAGTCCCATTCCGCGAACAGACTTGACACCGTTCATTTTTTCGATATGCTCACGCATATACTTGCCTTTTTCACGGACATTCTTTAAGAACTCCTCGTCGCTTACATATTCAAGCACCGTCATAGCACCTGCACAAGCAGCAGGATTTCCGCCGAATGTAGAACCGTTCATACCCTTGCCCATAACGTCTGCAAGCTTTTCACTGCACAAGCAAGCCGAAAGCGGCAAGCCGCCTGCAAGTGCTTTTGCAGATGTTACAATATCGGGTACAATATCATAGTTTTCATAGCAGAAAAGCTTACCCGTTCTGCCAATGCCCGTTTGTATCTCGTCTGCGATAAGCAGAATATCCTTTTCTTTGCAAAGCTTATCAAGCAGTGATACAAACTCACGGTCAAGCGGTCTAACTCCGCCCTCACCCTGTATAAGCTCTATCATAACAGCACAGGTATTTTCGGTTATCTGTTCTCTGATACTGTCTATACTGTCGCTGTCTGCATATGCAAAGCCCTCTGTAAACGGTGCAAAGAACTTATGGAATACCTCTTGACCCGTTGCAGACAAGGTCGTTATCGTTCTGCCGTGGAAAGAGTTTTTAAGAGTTACTATCTGTGTATGCTCTTCTCCGTATTTATCGGAACCGTATTTTCTTGCAAGCTTTACTGCACACTCGTTAGCCTCTGCACCCGAGTTTGCAAAGAACACCTTGTTAAAGCCTGTTTTCATACACAAAAGCTCTGATAACTGTATCTGAGTTGTATTATAGAAGATATTCGACATATGAGAAACATTTTCAAGCTGATTTTCAACAGCTTCTCTCCATACCGGGTGAGAATACCCCAAAGCATTAACGCCGATACCCGAAGTAAAGTCTATATACTTTTTATCGTATATATCCCACGCAGCAGAACCGTAACCCTTTTCAAGAACTACGGGTATACGATCGTACACCTGCATCATATTCTGCTCTTCTGTTTCCTTTACTATATCGAACAAAGTAATATCTTCTTCCTGCTCATCTGCTTCTTCTGTTGCCTGATTCTGAACAGGTTCATCATCTGCGGCAGGCTGTACTGCTTTGTTGGAACGCAGGAAAGAGAAAATTCCGCCCGTCTTTTCGCTGTCGGTATCTGTCGTATTCCCGGCTTCTTCAGACGTATCATCACTCTTTTCTTTTTCTGTATTAACTGCGTCGGTTTCTTCTTCGACTGTTTCGCCTTCGCTGTTATCCTCTGTATTCACGTCGTTTTCGTCATCTTCGGGAGTTGACTGTATTTTGACGGCTGCCATATAGATTATAAGCATAACAAGGCTCAGTACAGCAACAAATGCTCCGTAAATACTGCCCGGGATATGGTAGTTGAATCTTATCGTGCTTTTCATACCGGCAGGGACTTTAACAGCCATAAAGCCGAAATCAACATTATATATTTTAGCGTTTGAACCGTTGACCTGTGCGCTCCAGCCGCTGTCATAAGGCACTGTAAACAGAACAAATTCTTCGCTGCCGCCTGTTTCTATCTTTGCGGTAAAGCCGTCATTGTCACGCTTAAATTCATAACAGGAAGAATTTATCCTGTCAATGCAATTCTGATAATACGCCTGCTCCGAGAAATCAATATCACCGCTTTCAAGCTGGGTCATACCCATTACGGTACATTCCAGCATATCATCAAGCGAGTTTACAACCAACGTATTCACGAGCGCAAGATGTCTGTATGCAGGGGGCAGCTTTTCAAAATCCGCCGCAGGCATAAAGTTATCAAACGTCATTCCCATTGGTATACAGTATTCGTTCTCATATACCTTAAAGCCGTTCATATCTTCAAGATATTTCCAACCGGGCATTAACGTATGTTTAGGTGCGTCCTGCGTTTCGACTGTTATTTCAGAAGAAGGGTCATCAGTTCCATGCGCTGTGATCGAAACAGCTTCTTCCGGCTCAAAAGATAATGTCGAATCTTCCTGATTGAACATATACTTTACAGAAAGAAAGCTTCTCAAAGCATACAGACCGCAAGACCATTGACTCATAGTATTTCTTGTATACCCCATACCGTCAAAGAACTTTGAGATAGAACCGCTTACCGTACTGTGAAAGCATTCAATTCCGGGAATACGCCAGAACATAGTTAAGTTGTCATCATCATAATATGCAGTCTTGCCTTCTGTTTCTGATAAGCTGTCAACTATATCTTCTGTTGTACTCTCAAAAAGGCTCAGATCATTCGGGATAATATGATCCTCGTCATACATAAACGGTGTGTAATTTGTCGATGTAAGATTATCAGACCGCCAGTTCTGAATATCTTCAATATCTACCTTATCGGCGTTATTGAGCAAACGATCGTTTGCTACATCTAATGCGTACATACCAATCTTTTTTGACGGTATGAACGATGAAGCCATTGTTACAATGATAGCAGCCGACACAAGGCAAATGCCATACCTTTTAATACGATACGGATATTTCTTATACAGATTTACAAGCAATGCAAGCAGTGCAATATTGAATAAAGCGATAGCCATAAACAGCCAGAATGTGCCTTTATTGCCCGAAAGACCGTAAATATATTTTTTGGTGATACTGTCTTTAACTCCGAGAGGTGTCAAGCCTATTATCAGAGTAATGACAACAGTCAACACAAGGTTTACTGTAATAGCCTTTTTCCATTTTGAGCCTTCGTCTTCAAGTGCTGTTACAGACCCCAGAGCCATAATGAGCAGCAGCATAAAGAACCATCTTACATACGTTGCGTCTGTAAACATCTGAAATGCGCTGTTAAAGATCGGCACGAGCATTACCACTGTACATACAGCGTAAAACACTCTTAACCAGCTGCTCTTTTTTTTATTAAATATTACAGCGAATACTCCCGTCATACTGAATAAAGGAAGAAATGCAGTAACCGACTTCCATGCCGTATCATATTCGGTAGTATACAGACTTGCATTTGCAAGCTCGGGCGGCGCAAAGAAGCTTATTATCAGTTGAGCGTAAGTGTACACATTTTCATACACCCAATAATTCCAGCCCGACCAGCCGTCTGCCGTTACACGGTTGTTGCCGACAATGTGATATATTGACGGCAGGAACAAGAACATACTCATTCCCACGCCGAGTATAGCTTCAAATATGATAAAAATAACCTCTTTTGCGTCTTTGACCTTAAAGCTTTTTGCAGCAATACGCACTATCCAATATAAGAGAAGAAAAACAGCTTCCGCAATAAAAAAGTAGAAGTTTGTAACACTGCTGAGAGCCACCATAAAGGCAAAGCGTCCGTGTTTTTTATCGTACATATAAGAATCGAGTGCGGCTATCAGAAACGGAAACAGCGCAAGCGAGTCTTCAAAGTGGAATACAAGACTGTATATCGCAAAGCCCGAAAAAGCATAAAGCAAGCCGCCTATGACTGCGTTATTCTTATCTTTGACATATCGTTTCAAATAGATATATGCGCCGAGTGAGGCAAGACCGAATTTCACTATTGTAAGCGGTCCCATCAGGTAAGGTATAAAGTCAACAGGGAACGGCACCATAAGCCAGAAGAACGGACTGCCTAAATTGTAATAGCTGTATCCGCCGACTAAAGAAGTGCCGAGATCGGTATACCAACTCCAATTTATATTGCCTGTTTTTATTGCCTCGCTCATTATCTGATAAAATGGAAGGACTTGACACACATAGTCGCCGTAATACAAGTACATACCTTTATCAATAATCATACAAGGCACTACAAACAACGCTGTAATCAACGCTCCCAGTCCAAACGCTCTGAGAGCATACCGACTGTCTTTTTCGGTGCGTGTTTTTAAAGTGGTTGTTTTCATAGTTCAGCTCCCTAAAGCATTATTATTGAACGAATACACAAACACTTCTTCTCTTTTCTGCCAGCCGAGAGCCGTCCAGAAGCTTTGACCCAAGCTATTGTTTGTGTAGCAAAAAATGTGTGTTTTTGCGATACCGTCCTTAACTAATGCGTCTATTGCCCTCTGAGCCATAGTTTTTGCTATGCTGTGGCGGCGATATTCGGGCAGCACTGCCATATGATGTATAAAGCCTCGTCTGCCGTCATGACCGCAAAGCACTGTTCCGACTATTTTTCCGTCTGCAACTGCGACCTGTGACATATCGGGATTACGCTTCAGATAAAAAGCGATATTCTCTCTGCTGTCTGCGTCTGACAATGCTCGCTTTGTGGTTATCTGCCACATTGCAAATACCTCGTCATAGTCGTCTGTCGTCATGGGTCTTACATTTAAGTTCATTATTTCGGACATTCAAACACACCTCATAAAAATTAGTAAAACATTGTACCTATACCCTCTGCGGTAAGCATTTCAATAAGAATTGAGTGGGGTATTCTGCCGTCAATGATATACGCTCTCGAAACACCTCTTCTTACAGCTTCTACACAGCAATCTATCTTCGGTATCATACCGCCGCTGATAATACCCTCTCTTTTGAGCATTGGCACTTCCGAGACATTAACGCTCGGGATAAGCGTTGTTTCATCGTTTTTATCACGCAAAAGACCTCTTATATCGGTCATGAGTATAAGCTTGCACGCACCTAATTCTGCGGCTATTCTTGAAGCGGCAATATCTGCGTTTATGTTGTATACATCTCCGCTGAGGCTGCCTGCAACGGTAGAAATGATAGGCACAAAGCCGTTATGTATTACATCGTTGATGACCTTCGGGTTTACCTGAGTGATCTCGCCTACATAGCCTATATCTTCACTTGTGATAAGCTTTTCGGCAACGAGCATATTGCCGTCAAGACCGCACAAGCCGACAGATGCGGCGCCGCTTTTCTGCAAATGCTGAACCAAGCTTTTATTCACCTTGCCTGCAAGCACCATTTGAACAATATCAATTGTTTCTTTATCGGTAACACGCATACCGTTTACAAATCTGCTTTCTTTGTTTATCTTTTTGAGCATATCTGTAATTTCGGGTCCGCCGCCGTGTACGAGAACTACATTTATACCTACAAGCTTTAAGAGTGCAATATCACTCATAACGGCACTTTTAAGCTCTTCGTTTATCATAGCGTTTCCGCCGTATTTAATAACAACAGTCTTTCCGTTATATTTTTGTATATAAGGCAAAGCCTGCACAAGTATATGAGCCTTTTCGGCATTTGAAATATTCATCTTTATTATGATCTCCTCTTATACGATAGTTTCTGTTCGAGTGTGGAGAGTTGAGAGTTGAGAGAAATGTGCAATGTGCAGTGTGCAATGTGCAATGGCTGCTTACAAAACCGTATGATTAGAATTAACCTTTCAGACTGTGCAAAAAGTAGTGTTGATTTAATTCAAGCCTTAGTGCGCCGCCTTGGAGCGGCGGGGCGACTTTTGCTTTAGGCGGAAGAGGG
>JAFOMO010000031.1 GCA_017418905.1 Clostridia bacterium
CCTTCCGCAACGGCGACCCCTTACAAGGCGCCGGCTGAAGAACCCGAGCCGGAGCCGGCTCCCGCAGCGCCCGCTCCTTACAGGCCGCAGCCGACTTCTTCATTTTTAGGTTGTTCAATGCCTAAAAGATTGTCTGTTGTCGTTTCAAGTATACAGCATAATTTAGAGAGCATCTCGTTGTCGGGTTCTCGTCTGCCCTGCTCGTACATTCCCACCGCAGAGGGACTAATTCCGAGCTTTTCGGCAAGAGTGCGTTGAGTATAACCTTTTTCCGTTCGCAGTTCTTTCAGTTGTTTGCCAAAGATATTGTCCATTCATATCAGTCCTTTATCGGTTAGTTGACATGATTATACCACACATTATGTGTAATTGCAAGAGAGAAATAAATGTTTTTTTAATATGGTGTGTTTATACCCCATAAATAAAAAATCGAAAATTTGTTCGATTTTGGTATTGATTTTTTGCATAATTTATGGTATGTTTAAATTAGAGGGGAAAATAATCGCCGTTTCTCCGCTAAAATCTTTGAACACAAAGCATATGTGAAATACAAAAAAAGGTTGTTTCGGTGTGAACGACTGTTTGTTAGAATATGCTTGTCGATAAAATTTCTATATTTTTTTATCTACTAACTACACGAAATGTGTATAAAGGAGGACTTATGACATACTATGATTACATAGCCTGGGCGAATGAATACAGATCGCAGGCAGACGTTATTTGCAGGATACTGAGTGAGAAAAAAGCAGGGTCACGCTTTATAAGCCCGCAGGAGAGGAGCAGTGAAGAGAGAAGGGTTCAGCTCTTACGGGTAATGAAGCGCGAGTGCCTGAGATCTATGGCAGAGCTTGAAAACATAGCAAAGCATATAAAGGAGAGCGAACGCATTGAAACGATATAAGAAAAGAGTACGGCTTGACGAGCATATGGAGGCGATATATGCCAAAAGCCTGATGAGCAAAAGAGGAACAAACGCCGCCGACATACATATTATGAAAAAAATGCTTGCAAAGGCAATGGAAGCCGCCTTGACCGACAGACAGAGGGAATGCTTGTGTAAGTATTACTATGAGAACAAAAACATGGAGACGATCGCACAAGAAATTGGGATAAGCTCATCAACTGTGAGCAGACACATAAAATATGCAGTCAAAAATCTGAAAAAGATACAAGCGTTTGTAGATTATTAGTCAATGTGCAGTGTGCAATGTGCAATGTGCAGTGTGCAGTGTTCAGTGTTCAATCCTTTGGATATATACGTTTTACAACCTCTTGATAATAGAAGTAAAGATATTCTCCGCCGCCTTTTGCTTGCTCATCAATTCAAGCTCCTGCATACCGTCTTTTGTTATAACTGTAATGACATTTGTATCTGTTCCGAAGCCTGCGCCTTTGATTTTAAGGTTGTTTGCGCATATCATATCAAGATTTTTCTTCTCAAGCTTTTTTGCGGAGTTTTCCACAAGATTTTCCGTTTCCATTGAAAAGCCGCATAAAAATTGATGTGTTTTTCTTCTGCCTAACTCGGCTAAAATATCTTGTGTGCGTTCAAACTCTATTTCGGGCGAAGCTCCGGATTTCTTTATCTTGTTTTCCGCAGCATTTTTCGGTCTGTAATCTGCAACAGCCGCCGCCATTACAACTATATCGCAGTCGTCAAACCTATCTGTAACGGCTGTGTACATTTCGGCGGCTGTTTCTGCTTTTACGATTGTTACAAACGGCGGCAAGGGTACGTCTGTATGTGCGGCAACAAGAGTAACGTCTGCACCTCGAAGCATAGCATTTTCGGCAAGGGCAACGCCCATTTTGCCGGTTGAATGATTGCTGATAAACCGTACCGGGTCTAAAGGCTCTCTCGTTGCGCCTGCCGTAATAAGCACCTTTTTGCCCGAAAGGTCTTTTTCAAAGGCACATTCCTTCAGTATGTAGTTTACAAGAGTTTGTTCGTCGGGCATTCTTCCGTCTCCTATATCGCCGTTTGCAAGCATACCTCTGTCGGGGGTGACTATCTCATAGCCGTATGACGCAAGCTTTTTTATATTATCCTGTACAATGGGATTATGGAACATATTGTGGTTCATTGCAGGCGAGATTATCTTTTTGCAGGTGCAAGCCATAATAGTTGTTGTGAGCATATCGTCCGCAATTCCGTTTGCGATCTTGCCTATTACGTTTGCGCTTGCAGGGGCGAGGAGTACAACGCTTGCTTTTTTTGCAAGTGCAACGTGTTCAACGCTGTACTGAAAGTTTCTGTCGAATGTATCGATCAGACATTTATTTCCCGTAAGGCTTTCAAATGTAATGGGATTGATGAAATTCTCAGCATTTTTAGTCATAAGAACTTGAACGTCCGCATTCAGCTTTTTGCACATTCTCGCAATGTTTGCCGCTTTATATGCGGCTATACTGCCGCTTACGGCAAGGACAACTGTTTTTTCCGTTAACATTAAAATCAACTCCTAAAATTTTTTTGGAATAATCTTATTTTATCAAAAAAATTCGTAAAAAGCTATGGATTTTTTATTAATTAACTGTTATAATATCTCTTGTACTGTATTGTATCCGAATAATTCGGAATGATAACAAGGAGATTTTATTATGAACAAAAAAACAAAAACAAACGAGCTTGTTCTTTTGGGACTGTTGGCGGCGGTACTGATACTTATGTCCTGCACACCGCTTGGATTTTTAAACATAGGCCCACTTGCAATAACGCTCAACATTATCCCCGTTGCAATTGCGGCAGTTGCCATAGGCCCTAAAGGCGGTTTGACCATGGGAGCAATTTTCGGCATTATGAGCTTTTTGCAGTGTATCGGAATAGGCGGCACAAGTACTATGGGCGCAGTCTTGTTTGAGATCAACCCCGTATTGGCATTTTTGCAGAGATTTGTTCCGAGAGCGCTTGACGGCTTTTTGGTAGCGCTTATTTATATTGCGCTGAGAAAAAAGCTTAATGTGTATGTATCTTCTGCAATAGCAGGCTTTTGCTCGGCTTTTCTCAACACGCTGTTCTTTATGAGCTCGCTTATACTTATGTTCGGTAATACCGACTACGTAAAGGGACTTATAGACGGCAGAAACGTATTTGTTTTCGTATGTGCTTTTGTAGGTATAAACGCAGTGTTTGAGATGATAGCCTCAACGATCATTACCTGCGCTGTATGCACAGCTCTTCACAAGGCAAAGCTTCTGCCTGCCGAGAAGAAAGAAAAGCTTTCCGAAAAGACTGCGGCTGCAAGTGCTGCATAGTTTATTTTAAAGTTGGAAGTGGAAAGTGGAATTTTTCACTCAAAGCTTAACTCTTCGGCTGAAACTGATATTGCGTACAAAACAATTATACAAATAAAGAAGAAATGAGCTGTAAAATATGATCTTAGCAGTAGATATTGGCAACTCGAACATAGTAATAGGCTGTTTTGAAGGTGACGAGGTTCTGTTTATAGAACGGCTGTCAACAAATCTTCAATATACTGCGCTTGAATATCTTTTTTCGATAAAGAATATATTGGAGATAAACAATTCCGATCCGGCAAAGATAGAGGGCTGTATAATTTCGTCTGTTGTACCGAGTGTAACACAGATAGTACGATCTGCGCTTGAAAGGCTAACGAGTGCAGATGTACTCACGGTAGGACCGGGAATAAAAACGGGTCTAAAAATAATGCTTGATAATCCTGCGCAGCTTGGTTCGGACAGAGTTGCAGACGCAGTTGCCGGAATAAACCTTTATCCCGTACCGCTTATCATAATAGATATGGGAACGGCGACTACCGTTTCGGTTATCGACAAAGACAAGAATTATCTCGGCGGTATGATAATACCCGGGCTCAGGGTGTCGCTTGAATCTTTGACAAAACGCACATCTCAGCTTCCGAAAATAGGACTTGAACCGCCCAAAAAGATAATAGGTACAAACACGGTAGAGTGTATGAAAAGCGGTATAATATATTATTCGGCGGCAGGCATTGACGGTGTTGTGCAGAGAATAGAAAAGGATATGGGGGAGAGCTGCACCGTTGTATCTACGGGCGGTTTGGCTGCTAAGATAATACCCCATTGCGAGAGAGATATTATTATTGACGAGCAGCTTTTACTTAAAGGTCTTATGATAATCTATAAGAAAAACAAGAAGTAATATA
>JAFOMO010000248.1 GCA_017418905.1 Clostridia bacterium
CATTGAAAAAATCCTAATTGAAAGTGCAATTTATTTCTTGACGATTCCTAAATATTTCCACTTTCCACTTTCCAAATTCCACTTTAAAAATTTTTCATTAGGTCAAGAGTTATGTCGTTTATTATAACTGCACATTGCTAACTGAATACAACTTCGTTGTCCCGAACATCGCATATGACCTTGCCGCCCTTTTTGATAGTGCCGTCAAGTATCTTTTCGCTTACAACGTCCTCGATCTTTGAGCGAATGGTTCTCCTCAGCGGTCTTGCGCCGTAAACATCATCAAAGCCTTCGTCTGCAAGCTTATCCTTAACGCTTTCGGTAAATTCAATGCCGATCTCAAGTGCTTTAAGTCTTTCTGTAAGACTTGCAAGCATATTGTCTGCGATTTTCTTGATGTCGTCATGCGTCAGCTTGTTGAATACGATAATATCGTCAACTCTGTTCAGAAACTCGGGCTTGAATACCTTTTTAAGCTCATCAAGAACTATCTCTTTTGTTTTCTCGTTCTCGTTTTCGCTTGCCTTGCTGTTTGCAAAGCCCAAAGACGCTCTTTTGTTGTTGGTGATAAGCGACGCACCGACATTTGATGTCATTACGATAACGGTATTCTTGAAGTCAACCGTTCTGCCCTGAGAATCGGTAAGTCTGCCGTCCTCAAGTATCTGCAAAAGCATATTGAATACATCGGGGTGTGCTTTTTCTATCTCGTCAAAGAGTACAACAGAGTACGGCTTTCTGCGTATCTTCTCGGTAAGCTGTCCGCCCTCGTCATAGCCTACATATCCCGGAGGTGAGCCTATAAGCTTTGCGACTGTGTGCTTTTCCATATACTCCGACATATCAAGACGTATCATTGCGTCCTCAGTGCCGAACATTGTTTCTGCCAACGCTTTTGTAAGCTCCGTTTTGCCTACGCCTGTGGGGCCTAAGAATATAAACGAACCTATAGGACGTTTCGGGTCTTTAAGACCTACTCTGCCTCGCCTGATAGCCTTTGACACGCTTGTTACTGCCTCGTCCTGTCCGATAACTCTCTGATGAAGTATGCTTTCAAGCTTTAACAAACGCTCGCTTTCTTCCTGCGTGAGCTGTACAACGGGTACACCCGTCCACATAGAAACAATGTTTGCAATGTCCTCTGCGCTTACCTCTTCTGTTGAGATGTGAGTTTGCTCCTTCCACGCTTTTTTCTCGTTTTCAAGCTTTTCTTTGAGCGTTTTTATGGTATCTCTTATCTGTGCGCAGCGTTCAAACTCCTGTGCGTTAACTGCGCTTTCAAGCTCGTTTTCCTGAGCCTTGATCTCGTTTTCCGTATTCTTTACGGTGTCGGGGGCTGTGTATGCGTTAAGTCGTACTCTTGACGCTGCCTCGTCTATAAGGTCTATTGCCTTGTCGGGCAAATATCTGTCGTTGATGTATCTCGAACTAAGCGTTACGGCGGCTTTTATAGCCTCGTCTGTTATCTTGACCTTGTGGTGAGCCTCGTATTTGTCACGCAAGCCTTCAAGTATCCGGATAGCCTCTTCCTCTGTCGGTTCGCCTACCGTTACAGGCTGAAAACGTCTTTCAAGTGCGGCGTCCTTTTCAATGTATTTTCTGTATTCGTTTAGCGTTGTTGCGCCTATTACCTGAAAATCACCTCTTGCAAGGCTCGGCTTCAAGATATTTGCCGTATCGGTACTGCCCTCGGAAGAGCCTGCGCCGACAATAGTATGAAGCTCGTCAATGAAGAGTATAATATCTCCCGAATTTTTCACCTCGTCAATTGCGTTCTTTATTCTCTCCTCGAAATCGCCTCTGTACTTTGTGCCTGCAAGCATACCTGTCAAGTCAAGGGAGAATATTCTTTTGTCTTTGAGCATTTCGGGAACCTTGCCCTCGGCAATTTTGAGCGCAAGACCTTCTGCGATCGCAGTTTTGCCGACACCCGGTTCACCTATAAGACAAGGATTGTTCTTTGTACGTCTTGAAAGGATCTGAATAACACGCTCGATCTCTTTATCTCTGCCGATAACGGGGTCTATGCCGCCCTGCTTTGCAAGCTCGGTGAGGTCTCTGCCGAACTGCTTTAATACCTTGACCGAGCCTTTTCCGCTGCGTCCGGTCTTAGATTTTGCGGCAGGCGTATCACTGTCGAAAGCAGGGTTGTTAAGCTCACCGACAATTTTCTGTGCCAGGCGTTCAGTGTCCGTACCGAAGGACGAAATAAGAGCCGAGGCAAAGCTGTCGTCATCATCAAGCAGAGCAAGGAGAAGATGTTCAGTGCCTGTATAGCTGCTGTGAAGCTGTGCGTGAATATATATAGCCTTCTGGAGTACGTTCTTTGCACGGGGAGTGAAGTCTTTGAAACCCAGTGCAACAGGGCGGTTGCCGATGCCGAATTTCTCTTTTACTGCGTCGAGCACCTGATCGTACTCGATGCCTTCGTTATCCAGGGCTGCTGCGGCAATTCCCGAACCCTCTTTGAGCAAGCCTAAGAGTATATGCTCCGAGCCTACCCACGTATGACTTAACTCCTGTGCTGTTTCGATAGCAAGATTGAGTGCTTTGTTAGCCTTCTGATCAAAATTTGTAAACTGTAACATAAAAATATACCTCCCGTTTGTTCAATTATGAATTGGTTCACATTTCTTTCCTTACTGCTTCTGCTCTTATTTTATCTCGCTGGGCGGAATCCAGCGGTTTGCCTGTGAGCTTGATAAGCGTTGCAGGCTGTGTTTCTACGATAAGTCTGTTTACTGTGTCAAGCGATATGTTTGTGATAAGACCTGTGGTAATACCCATTCTTATATTAGACAAATGGTTCAAAGCCTCTTCGCCGCTCAGAAGCCTTGCATTTTGCAGTATGCCGTATGAACGGAATATTTTATCCTGAACGGTGATCTCCTTTGCAAGCGTCTGTCTGGCTGAAAGCTCTTGTTTGATAAGCTGCGCTGTTATGCTTTTCAGATTTTCAATAGCCGTCTTTTCGCTTATGCCGAGTGTTATCTGATTAGATAACTGATACATACAAGCAACGGGGTCTGAGCCTTCTCCGAATGCTCCTCTTATAGTTAGACCGAGCTTTGAAAGGTTCTCCGATATTTTACGCATTGCCTTTGTTGCTCTCAAAGCAGGCAGATGAAGCATTACAGAGGCTCTCATACCCGTTCCGAGGTTTGTCGGGCATTGCGTAAGATAACCGAGTTTATCAGAGAACGCAAAGTTCAAACGCTCGTCAAGCAGTGTGTCAAGTCGTGTTGCAAGCTCATACGCTTTATCGAGTTCAAAGCCCTCCTGCATAACTTGCAGTCTGATGTGATCTTCTTCGTTTATCATTACAGATACGCTCTCATCATCAAGCAGAAGCAGACAAGAGCCTTGATTATCTGAGATAAATTCGGGGCTTGCCAGATGTCTTTCTACAAGAGATACTTTGGCAGACGGGTCTAACTCGTCAATATTTATACAGGAGAAGCGAGAAGAAATAACTGAGTTGCTGTTCAGAACAGCGTCCTTTACCTTTTCGGTTATCTTTTGGCGAGTTTCTTTATTGCACCTGATAGGGAAAGGATACTCTTCAAGATTTCGTGCAAATCTTATTCTTGTACTAATAACAGCATCGCCGTCTTTACCGTTTTTTTCGTACCACTTTTTACTCATTTTCATACACCACCGTTCTGAGCTTTAAGCTCGTTTATTGTATCTCTCAGCTTTGCGGCTTTTTCAAACTCCTGATTTGCAACTGCTGTTTTCAAGTCGTCCGACAAGGCTCTTATCTTTTCCTCCGCTGCGTTCTGAACGGGTGTTTCTCCGCCTGCAAGCTGAGGCTTGCGCAGACGCTTTCCTGTATGGATAGTATTTCCGTGTATACGCTTTATAGACGGCAGAAGTCTATCATAAAATACGTCATAGCATTTTGCGCAGCCTACTCTGCCGCCCTTTGAGATCTGCGCAAACGACATTCCGCAGCCCGGGCATTTCTTCTCAGGTGCAAGTGCAGATACCATAGGTTCGCCCATAAAGCCGCTCATCATACTTCCGATGTCAAACATATGATCGAAAACATTTCCGTAACCCATTTTTGCGGCACAGCTCGAACAAAGCGACAACTCTGTAACTTCGCCGTTGATTATAGATTTAACGTGTGTGTTCGCCTGATTTTTTTTGCATTGTTCACATAACATAAATAAGCACTCCTTTACTCCAAATTCAATAACATATTTTTCAGTATACACGCTCGCAGAGTATCTCTGTAAGCAGGGGGAACAGACTGATAAGTTCTGTCGGACACAGCAACGCTCAGAAGCTTTGCTTCATTGCCGCTGATAAGCTCTCTGTTCACAAGCTCGCCGATGATGGTGTTAGCCGTTTTGTTGTCTATCGTATCACCGATATTATTTATCATATGCATAACAGCCGAGCGTTTATCCATACTCACGCGAGTAATTTTGATGTATCCTCCGCCTCCTCTGCGGCTTTCTACTATATAGCCGTGTTCGGGGGTAAAGCGTGATGTTATAACATAGTTTATCTGTGACGGTACACAACCTAATGTTTCTGCAAGCTCGTTTCTGCGTATCTCTGCGTCGCCGTTGTTTTCTTCAAGCATATCTATGATATACCGAGCCACTATATCGCTTATACGCATAACTCTCATTCCTTTGATGTACTATTTAAGGTAAATCTTGTCGTTATTTTGTTTGACTTTGACTTTCTTTGACCTTGTGATTTTATTATAGCTTGATAGTCAGTAAAAGTCAAAGTCAAATAAGGTCAAAAAAGCCGAATATTTTAATTTAGCTTGCATATGCTGGCTATTTCAAGGTTTTTCTGATTAATTTAAGGTTTTTGAATAAATTACAATACTATAAAAAAACAAATTTGAGTTTTTGCACACTCTGAATGCAGACTGTGCAAAAACCAACAAATAAGTTTTCGGTCAAGCCTTTTTCAAAAGGCTTGCGGGGTTCTAAGGGGCAGCGCCCCTTAGCCGCCGGAGGCACGCTCCAGCCCTTTTAGGGGTGAATTTCAAAAACAGTCC
>JAFOMO010000249.1 GCA_017418905.1 Clostridia bacterium
ACGGGCTTTTATTAAAGAAAACTATATTGAAATGTATAAAAAACGAGCAGAACAAAACTCTGCTCGTTTTTTGTTGTATATAAAATATTTAGCTATTCTTTAATACCTTAGTCTGTATATAATAACTCATTCGTGCAAAATGAACAGTGTATTCACTGTTGTGAGTATCGTCATCTGCACTATCCTCTGAATCTTGCGTTTCGGTGTCGTCTGTGTTTTCGGTATCTTCCGTATCAAGAACCGTATCTGTTTCTTCCGTATCGGTGTTTTCTTCTGTATCGGTAATAGTGTCGGTGTCTGTCTGAGTATCTGTATCGGTATCTGTCAAAGTATCGGTTTCGCTGTCTGTATCTTCGACAGGCTTTTCTCTGAATACTGTCTGTGAAACGGGGTACTGTGAATAATAAGCTCTATTTGCTATCGGATAACCATATCTTGTAAGAAGCTCGTCAACCGTGACAAACACATAACCCTCGGACTGTAATACATCAATAGCCGCCAATGCGCCGTCAACGCTTGTTTTATACAGATCGTGCAGAAGTATTATTTTTCCGTCGGAGCATTGATTTATTATTTCATTCTGTACGCTGTATGCATTTCTTGTCTGCCAGTCGAGAGTATCTAAAGACCACACTGTAAAGGTCTTGTCAATTGTCGCTGCCATATATGAATAAAATGACCCGTAGGGCGGACGAAATGCAGTAGGAGTTTTGCCGCATATATCCTCAATTATCCTGTCTGTAACGGCAATTTCGTTTCGCCAGGAGTATTCATACAGATTAGTCATAACAGGGTGACTGTATGTGTGATTTCCAAGCTGATGACCCTCGTCTGCAACTCGTCTTACAACATCGGGATACAGCTCTGCACGGCTGCCGACTATAAAGAAGGTTGCGTGTACATTTCGTGCTTTCAGTCCGTCTAAAAGCCGGGGAGTATAATCGCTCGGTCCATCGTCAAAGGTTATAGCCGCTGCTTTTTTGCCGTCAAGAGTATCAGTATCAATATAAAGTCTGCCGTACTCGTCAAATTCTTCATAATATTCAACCTCGGGTACAACGATCGGATCGTCACTATCGGGTTCTATCGGCTCTACATAATTATTATCTGTATACTCAGATACTGTGTCAACGGGGTGAGGGTCGAAATAATACTCCGTGTATGTTACAGTAGTACTTGAAGCTGATGAAACCGCACTCGAACTCTGCGGGGAGCTTGCTTTTGACGATTCTTTCTTTTTGTCGGAAGATACTGCCGATGGCGTTTTCTTTGAAGATGTTTCGGACGATACCGTTTTGCTGTCTGCGCTTGCAGTGTGGCTCGTTTCGCTGAAAGATGATACCTGCGGCACAAACATATCTGTGTTTGTGTCCGTATCAGACGATACTGTCTGTACGTTCTGAGATATTACACCGTTTACTGCGGCTGTATCTGTCTGAACGGCAGTTTTCGGGAGTATCACTTTCCAAATGCCCATGCCGACTGCCGCCGCAAGTATTACCGAACACAATGCAATTGCTGTGACCTTTGCGGAAGTATTATTTTTTGAATTATTGCTTTTCATATATATGCCCTCTTACTATTTTTTCTTAAACTCTTTAATATATTTTTATCGCTTTCCGATATTCTGAATGAATCGACGCACTTTTGTATTGTCATATTGTGTGTTTTCTTATCAAGCAAGCCTTTCTCCAGAACGTTAATTACTCTTTCGGGGTAACGAATACAAACCACAGAAAGCAGCCACGCTTTAGCCATTTGTACATAATATTCGTCGCTGTTATTTGACAAAACAAAGCTTTCTACTCTGTCAATATAATTATCGCTTACGTAATAACAAAGCATAAGCACAAAAGCGGTTCGCTGCGCCCACTGATTTTCGGAATTGAGATATACGTTCATATGCTCGAAAAATTCACGTTCAAATTTCTTTATCTGTTTGAAAGAAGTACAGAACGTGTCGCATACTGCCCAATTATCTATATACGGAATAAATGCGTCAACACGGGCGCACACCTCGTCAAAGCTGCCCTTTAGCCGGGCTGTTACAATACTTCTGAGCATTGCCTCTTCGAGATAATCATTGCCGCATATTTCAAGAAACATCTCGGCATTACGCGTTAATATTTCTTTGGCGATCTTTCTTAGCTCGGGAAGTCTTATACCTATTATTTCACAAGCGGAAGTTTTTACTAATCCGGAATGAAACTTTTTGTACTTTTCATCTGCAAGCGACTGCAAATAAAGTACAAACTCGCTGTAATTATCCTTATTAATGTTTTGTAAGTCCATAATGACCTCCGTTATTCTGTTTTGAACGGCAGTATAAGCGAAATTCTCGTGCCGAAATTTTCGTAGCTTAATATCTCAAAATAGCCCTCGTGCTTGTCGGCTATCCACTTTGCAATTGACAGCCCCAAGCCTGTTCCGCCCTGTCTGTTTCGTGCAGGGTCGCTTCTGTAAAAGCGTTCAAATATCTTGTCAATATCCTCTGATTTTATACCTATACCGTAATCCTGTACATCTATCGAGAAATAATCCTCATCTCTTTTTTGAAGTCTTAGTATAATATCCGTACCCTCGGGAGAATACTTCACGGCATTATCGACAAGAATACGCAAACACTGCTTTATAAGAGATGAATCCGCCTGCGCTGTAATATCGTCCCTCAGATCAAGCCGAAATTCGTGCTTTTCGTCTATCATTGTAAATTCGTCGTATATATCGCATAACAGCTTGTTAAAATCTATATTCTGCGGTCTGAAAACATTTCTGCCGCTGTCGCCTCGCGCAAGAAACAGCAGATTTTCAACAAGCCTGTTCATATTCTCAGCTTCACTCTTGATAGACTTTATACCCTCGTCCAGTATTTCTTTATCATCACGCCCCCAGCGGTCTAACATATTGGCATAGCCTTGAATCACCGCAATTGGCGTTCTCAGCTCGTGAGCTGCGTCCGACACGAAACGAACCTGACTTTTATAAGAGCTTCTTGTTCTCTCCAGCAGATTATTGACAGCCTCCTCCATTCCGATAAACTCCTGCTTTCCCGTATGCAGCTTTTCTTCGGGTTCCGTGGGGGAAATATTATTTATAGCGTCCTGAAGAGTAGTAAATTCTTCGCTTGAAAGGTCGGCATAAGACAGAGCATTTGTCGCCTGAGCTATTGTATAAAGCGGCTTTAGCTTATCATTTATTCTTAGAGGTGTGGATATACAAACGTATACAAATATCACACTTTGCACAACTGCCAGCACTGCCATACATAACACCAAAAAACGTGCCGTATGCATAGCGGGAAATACAACAGGGTTTCCGATATTGTCAAATACTGTCAATGTGAAGGAATCAATTATCCCTCTCAGCCCCTGTTCGGTCGAAAAAGAAAAAACAGATCGTCCGAAATGCTTTAAAGTGCCGTTGACCGCACACTGCTTTGTATATACAAGGCTGCCGAGCGTAAAAAACACGCACGAAAAGTCCAGAGCGGCAAGCGCCAGAAAGCACGAAAGTATTCTTTCAAGGGACAGCTGCAATACAACAGACCTGTTCTGTGACGAAATACCGAGCCGCATTGATATTCTTTGAATAAGTGTAAAGCCTTTTTTTCGCCTTCTTGACAGAAAGCCGATCTTTTTCGGTTTATCGGGTCTATCATTTTTATTTGTTTCTGAATCTGTCCGAGCTTCTGTTTCGGTTATTTCTTCATCAACCGATGTGTTTTCGTCCTTTTCTTTTTCGGGCGCTGTCTTATCGGGTTCGTTATGCTTTTTTGTTTTTTTATTCTTCTTTGATGACATAACCCACACCTCTTACGGTCGTTATGATCTTTGTGTTGAACTTTTCGTCAATTTTTTGGCGCAAATAGCGAATATAAACGTCAACAACATTTGTTTCGCCTGCGTATTCATACCCCCAGACAGTTTCGAGCAGGGTATCTCTGGACATTACGATATTCTTATTCTGCATTAAGCTTTGCAAAAGGCTGAACTCCTTAGCGGTAAGCTCCACAGGAATACCGTTATACGTCACCTTAAAACGGCTTGCGTCAAGAGTAAGCCCCAGGCAGTGCAATACAGGCTGTGTAGTTTGTGCAGTTTGTTTTTTTCTGAGTATAACTCTTATTCTTGCAAGCAGCTCTTCTATCGCAAAAGGTTTTGTTATATAATCGTCTGCGCCCATATCAAGACCCATTACCTTATCCATAACTGCGTCACGGGCTGTGAGAAGTATTACCGGAACATCGCTGTCTTTTCTTATCCTGCGTAGTATCTCAATGCCGTTTATACCGGGCAGCATTATATCAAGCAATATCAGGTCATAACCGCCTTTTTCGGCAAGTGACAGACCGGTTCTCCCGTCTGCGGCTTTATCTATTGCATAGCCTTCGTGCTTTAACTCCAATTCAACAAAACGAGCAATTTTTTCTTCATCTTCTACTATAAGTATCTTTTGCATAATATTGTCACCTCTTATGTTTCTATTATTATAACACAAAAGCTGTAAATCGGCAACTCTTTATACTACATATTCATCTTATATAAAGTGTATTAATATTAACAATATTATTATTGAAATCACCGAAATAATATGTTATAATAGTAAAATATTGAGGTGATTTTATGAAAATTTCAACTAAAGGACGTTATGCACTGCGATTAATGCTCGATCTGGCATTGAACGGAAATGACGAATTTGTTGCTTTAAAGGATATTGCGGAAAGGCAGTCTATCTCAAAAAAATATCTTGAACAGATAGTACCGCTTCTGAATAAATCGGGCTTACTGCGTACAAACAGAGGCTATCAGGGCGGTTATATGCTCGCACGCCCTGCAAAGGACTACACTGTCGGTGAGATACTGCGTATCACAGAGGGCAGTCTTGCGCCCGTTGCTTGCCTTGACACCGAGATAAACTACTGTGAAAGACAAAATGAATGTATCACTCTGCCTTTATGGAACGGTTTATATAAGGCTGTTACCGATTATCTTGATTCCGTAACACTGCAAGACCTTTTACTTGAAAGCGGAATGTCGAAAGCGGAAAGCGGAAATACGAGTAACTCTTAACTCTTAACTCTCAAAACCGATCTATCGTTGACTATATAAAAAATCCGACCTTGAAGATTTTTTCAGGGTCGGATTTTTTGTCTTTATTTCTTGCCGGTGTATAAAGTATTATTTGCTTTTCTCCTCTAAAGCCTTACTTCTGGCTTGAGCTGTTTGTTCATAACTTTGATAATCCGTACCATTTATCAAAAGCTTTTGATAATCTGGATTTTCAAGCTGTTCATTTGTATTAAAGCCGTATTCAAAATCACCGATACGCTCTTGTCTTTTCAAAAAACGCTCATATAAAAGCTGTTCACGCTCTTCGTCGGTTATATCTCCGTATATAATATTGTCGGAATATTCCTGCACATATTTTCCGATAACGGTATAACCGTCTTTATCATATACATATATCCAGTTTCTCACTTTGCCGTTAATGCAGTCTTGCTGATGTTTAAGTATATCGTCTATACTGATTTCTTCGGTATTATTCTGAATATCTGTACCGAGCGTTAAAAAGTCAAGATCTTCTCTGTATACATAACCGATGCCGCCGCTGTTTTCTTTAACTCCGCCGACTGCCGCAAGGTCTGCTCCGTCAAGATAATGACCGTATGTATCTCCGTTCTCGTTTATATTAATATCAAAATCTCGTGCCGCATATTCTTCCGGGGTATTGCCGAGCAATGAAGCGTTCTCTGCAAGCTCCTCTTGCTTTTCTTCGGTGATGTCTATATCTGCCGTTCTTGACTTAACTGCGTCATACATAGTAAAACCGGCAGACGCTCCGAGAAAAATAATGCTTACCGCTAAAGCGGCTGCGGTTATCTTAAATCCTCTGATGTGATTTCCGACAACAGTATGATGCCTGTTGTCATACAAAGAGTAAAGACTTGCTTTGTCCTTTATCATCATATCGTTTTTATATTCTTCTTTAAGTATAATATCAATATCTTTCATATTATCAGTTCTCCTCCAATTGCTTCTTCAAAAGCTTTCTCGCTTTCTGCAAAAGACTGCATACAGTAGATTTGCTCTTATCAATTACTTGCGCTATTTCTTCAATCGTCATATCTTCGTTATAATAAAGCTCTATAACAGTTCTGTATTTTAACGGCAATCTATTTACTGCGTCCCATACTTCGCCTTGATATGTCATACTGTTATCGGCTGTTTCGGGATCTATAGCTGCTGCAACAGTTTTTCTTCGCCAAAACGATTTATTCAAGTCCTTGCACAGATTGATAACCACTCTTAAAAGCCACGCTTTTTTATGCTCTTCATCGCTGAACTCGGGCGATTTTCTCAAGTATTTAATAAAAGCCTCCTGCACAATATCTTCTGCGTCTGTTCTGTTACCGCAATGAATATACGCACACCTTAACATAAGATCGGAATACTCATTAACGGTTTTCTCAAACTCTTGCTTTTCTATGTACATCGGCGTTTACCTCCTTTCACCCTATACACGAATCACAGCACTATTTTTTTCGGTAATTTCAAAAAAAAATCCGTCTGCATTATACAGACGGACGTTTTTATTCTATTGTATTATCTCTCAATGTATATTTTACCTGCTTGATAATATCTCTTGAAACCTTTTCGGGGTGCTTTGACCTCCACGGAATACCGCAGATAATACCTATAAGCGTGCCTAAGCCGTAGGACAAATGGAGTGCGGGAAACATAAGCAAAAGCCACGGTTTTGTTTTATTATAGCCGTTATAGCCGAATGCGCTGATACTTATTACAGCGTCAAATAACAGATAAATCGCCGCAAGAAGCCAGAATGGGAATGATATACCCTTAAATATTCCGAGAAGTGCAAACACTATAAGTCCGAACACAAGACAAAACGGCGCAAAGTGCAGTACCGACAAGCATTTCGGGCATACAAACAAGGTCAAGCCTATCCAATAGCCGTTTGAATACTTTTGCTTCATCATACCCTTGAACGAACCTCTTATGTATTGGTTTGATGATATTTCGGGACAGCAGGCAAATTTAAAGCCTGCCTTCCGCATACGGTAATGTATCTCATTATCCTCAGTGCGTCCCAAAAATTCATTAAAACCGCCCACTCGTGAGAATACCTCTCGTTTATATGCCGCATGAAACAGTGACGACAGATATTCTTTCTTCTCGTGCTTTCGTCTGTAACCCATTATCGACGAACCAAATAAGCACTCCTCTGCCGCAAGAAGGGTATTGTCCCAATCGGTATTGCGCACAGAAATACACGGTCTGCCGCCGCCAACAATGTCTTCTCCCTCGTTTAGCTGCTTTATACACTCTTCAACGTAATTATGAGGTATTCTTGCGTGTGCGTCTATACGTATTATCACGTCACCCATAGCATTGCAGAGGGCAGTGTTCCAGCCGTGAGCCTGATTTGATTTTTCCTGCGTGCATATGCACACTCTGATAAAATCGGGATTCAGGTTTTCAAAGCTTGACAGAAGCGCAGGCGTTGTGTCGGTAGAACCATTGTCTACAAATACGATCTCCATAAGATCATGCGGATATGTCTGATTTGCAATATCGTCTAAAAGTCCTCTTATGAGCGACTCTTCGTTATATGCTATTACGCAAAGTGATACTGTCATACAGTCGGGTCGGATTCGACCGCACCCTCCTTTGCAAGCGACAATGCAGGCTTTGCACCTTCGGTGATCTCATCTTCTGCCAAAAGCTCTTCTTCAAATATGGGAGTCTGATAATTTGCATTTGCAAATACGCTTGTATTATCTTCTGCGTTTTCGGAAGGAATACTCTCTATAACGCTCTCTGTGCTATCATTGACAGATACATCTGTATTTACCTCTACTGTATCATTCTCAGCCATAGCTGGAGCATTTACAGGCATTGACTGCGGTACAGGGGAAAAGCTTTGGGGAATCTGTGCTGCCATTGCTGCTTCACGCTCATACTGTTCAATAAGATATTTTGCCGAAACAAAATAAGAGCAGGTCATATAAGGGAACAGATACAAAAACGGCAGTACAAGATAGTTGAGCAGCAGCCAGCCTGTAAACGACAACGACAGCTTTCTGAGCTGCTTTGCGCCCTTTTTGGCAATTATTGCACCTGTTTTCATACTTTCTCTGCTTGATTTTCCGTAGTGAGTATAGAGCATAACAGCAAAAGCATATCTGTGTACAAACAAAAACCATACTATCAAGCCCACAAAGCCTAAAACCACGCTAATGCCTAATGTAAAGTCATCTTCCCCGTCACCTGTGCCGTATACCGCAAATGCAGGAAGCAGGCATACAATCGCAGCCATAACAGACCTTACTATTATATTTGTAATAAACTTGAACGAATCAATGTAATTCTCTTTTGAATCATAGTAATAAAAAAGATCTGAAACATCAGCTTTTTTCTCTGCGGCAATTCTTGCGAAAAATCGGCTAAAGCCTAAATAAAGAGGTGCCATGAGCAAGCATGACGCAACTGCGATAAGATTAAACACACAAAAGAATACTGCGCTTATACTTAAAGTCTGAAAAGCTTCTGTTACACTTTCACTGTCTCCAAGCATTGCATAAGCCATACTGATAATGATATAAACAAGCAAAGGCATTATCAGCAGCAGACATACAGCCGCAATAGCCTTATACCAGTTGCCCTTTAACGACTCTTTAGCCTCGTTTTTAATAAACTTTTCAACATTCATGGTATACTACCTCTTCTCAATCTTCATCATATCATGCATGGCCTGCATACAGATCTGAAAATGCTTAAAGAACTTTTCTTCATCGAGTGACTCGTTTGTATTATGCATACGGCAGTCGTCATCAGAAAATACGGGGCCGAAGGCAACCCCCCTGCCGCCAAGCATTCTCGCATAAGTGCCGCCGCCCGTTGTGTACATTTCGGGATATTCACCCATTACTGTTTTATATGCATTCGATAATACATTTACGATAGGTGTGTTGTCGTCTAAATAAAGCGGCTTTTCGTGATCTATAACAGACACCTTCAAGCCCTCTCTTGCGGCTGTTTTTCTTATCTGGTACAACACAATATCACCCATTACGGTAACAGGATATCGAACATCTATAACAGCCTTTGCCTTATCTGCGTCAATATAGACCTTGCTTAATGTGAGCGTTAATTCTCCCGAGGCAGAATCTCTCATTTTAATACCCATTGATCTGCCGTTTGTTTCCATACCAATGCAAAAATCAATATACGAGCAAAGACTTCCTACCTTTTCATAGCCGAATACATTGCACAAAAGCAGTGCTAACGCACCTGCGGCATTAAAGCCCTTTTGCGGCTCGCAGGCATGGGCGGCAGTTCCTCTCGATATTATCTTTGTGCCGTCTATTGTGTATGATATTTCAAATCTTCCGTGATCTGCATTTGCATAGCGGCGTATCATATCTTCTTCATAGCTGCTGCAGTCTACAATTGCCGCTGCCGTATCGGGAACTACATTATTTGCATTTCCTGCCTCAAAATGGTTTAACACGGTATTGTCGGCAAAGGGAGCAGATATTTCAAGATGATAAATGCCTTTTTCTGCCTTGCATATCCCGTAAGACGAATCGGGAGTAAAGCTCATATCGGGCAGCTTTTCATGCTCGAAATATGTTTGCATATCCTTCATTCCTATTTCCTCTGAGGTGCCGAATATTACTCTTATCCTGTTCCCCTGTACTCCAAGCTCTTTTAATGCACGCAGACAATACAAAGCCGCAAGTGCTGCGCCCTTATCGTCTGCAACTCCTCTGCCGTAGAGTCTGCCGTCTTTTCGAGTAAGAGCAAACGGCTCGCACAGCCAACCCTCAGACGGTGCAGGCACAACGTCAAGATGTGTCAACACTCCGCAAAGCGTTTCTCCGTCACCGTATTCTGCATGACCTGCAATATTATCTATATTCTTTGTTTTAAGTCCGAAAGAATCAGCCTTCG
>JAFOMO010000250.1 GCA_017418905.1 Clostridia bacterium
AATTATGATCGAAATAACAGAAAAAAATCTTGTTGCCGTTGCCAAAAGAGAAAACAATAAAAAAAGAAATTATCTTGTTGTTAACAGACTTCAGGGAAAACATATTCCCGTAAAGGGCAATGACGCATTTTATATATTTGACAGTCTTGCGCAAAAGCTTGAAAAAGAGTATAATAACGAAAGACTGCTGATAGTTGGCTTTTGTGAAACTGCAACCGCAATAGGCGCACGTCTTGCGGTATATTTAAATTCAGGCTATATGCAGACTACAAGAGAAATAATTGACAATGTGCAGTATTTGTTTTTTACGGAATCGCACTCACACGCAACAGAACAAAAGCTTGTCAAAAATGATATTGATTCCGTAATAAATAATATTGACCGCATTATCTTTGCAGAGGACGAGGTCACAACCGGTAATACGATAATGAAGATAATAAACATTATCGAAAATACTTATCCGAGCAAGATAAAATTTTCCGTTGCCTCTCTGCTTAATGGTATGGACGCAGCTTCTCTGAATACATATAACAACAGAGGTATAAACGTACATTATCTCGTAAAAACAAACCACTCATCATACAGCGGAATTGCAGACAGCTTCAAGGGCAACGGAGAATATCATACACCCGATATATCAGACTGCGGCATTGACTGCAAAGATGTTTATACATCATACATAAACGCACGCAGACTTACAAACGGCGGTACTTATGAGGATTCCTGCGGTAAACTGTTTGACTGTATACTTAAAGACAATGATTTTTCGTATGATGAAAACGTATTGATAGCAGGAACGGAAGAATTTATGTATCCTGCACTTTATACAGCCAAAAGGCTCAATGATATGGGCATTAATGCCGTTTCGCACTCAACTTCAAGAAGTCCGATAGCCGTAAGCAGTGAAGATAATTATCCTCTGCACAAGCGTTTTGAACTCAGAAGTCTGTATGACAGCGACAGAGTTACATATATATACGACTTAAAGAAATATGACAAGGTAATTATCATTACGGATTCGCCCGATATATCACAGATCGGTTTAAATTCGCTTGTCAATGCCTTAAAAAGTGCGGGCAGCAATGACATTAAGCTTTACAGGTGGTGCAAAGAATGAATTTTGACAATTTGGTAAGAACATCATACTCAAAAGATGACGTTATACTTCTTCTCAAAGACGTAACGGGACTTGTTAAACCTCAGCCGACAGAAGAAAGAGAACGTCTTATACAGTCGGGCAGACATTACTGCGAAATGCTCCCTATCGAGTATGTACCGAGCGAAAAATATATGCAGGTATATAAAGAGGCACTTCATACATACGCAAAGCCGACAGCTTTGGCAGTAGGCAGACTTTCCGATAAGATCATATCACAAAAGGGAAAAGCTGTTGTGCTTGTATCTTTGGCGAGAGCAGGAATACCGATAGGAATACTTATAAAGAGATACATTGCAAAGAAATACAAGATAGATGTACCGCACTACTCCATATCTATAATCAGGGGCAGAGGTATAGACAAGAACGCCATGAACTATCTCATTGAAAAACACGGCGCAAAATCTCTGCTGTTTGTTGACGGCTGGATCGGCAAGGGGGCAATATTGACCGAGCTTAAAAAGGATCTTTCCGAATTTGAGGGAGTATCGTCCGACATTGCCGTAATAGCAGACCCTGCAAATGTGACCGAGCTTTGCGGTACTCATGACGATATACTCATACCAAGCTCTTGCCTTAACAGTACAGTTTCGGGACTTGTAAGCAGAACATTTCTTCGCGGCGATATAATCAAGCCCGATGATTTTCATGGCGCAGTATATTACGGAGAGCTTGCACAGTCTGATCTTTCATACGAATTTATCAACGCTATTGAGAAAGAGTTTGAGGACGTATCGGACATTGAGGACAAAAAGCTTATCTGCAAGGGCATTGACGAGGTGCGCAAAATAGCGGAGCATTTCGGCATTGATGACATTAATCTTGTAAAGCCCGGCATAGGGGAAACAACAAGAGTATTGTTAAGACGTGTTCCGTGGAAGGTACTCATTGACGAGAAGTACAAAAATTCCGATGATCTTGCTCACATTGTACGTCTTGCCGAGGAGAAAAATGTTCCGATAGAGTATTACCCTCTCACAAACTACAAAACGTGCGGTATTATCAAAAAGATTGCAGACGCTTAAGCGGGCAGGCGGGCAGTGCCCGCAGACAATAATGCGCTTATACACAATGAAACCGTGAGCTTATTGCACGCAGATATAATTTATACTTTGTTATACTATAGCTTAATGCTGTTCATATGGTATTGTATACAACCATTGCACGTTGCAATTGCGCATTGCACATTGTTTCTGCCCACCCTCTGCCCACTTTTAAAA
>JAFOMO010000032.1 GCA_017418905.1 Clostridia bacterium
CATTACGGCAGAAATTTTATGCTGCTCAATATATTCGATTGCATATTTCTGATAATCGTGCGGTATGAACTCCATCAGGCATCACCTCCTATTTCCTGTATTATTTTGGGTATTTGACTTATATCATTAAGCACATAAACCTTAAAGCCTAACCGCCTTAAAAGTTTGTGCCTTGAAAGCTGCAGTTCTCTCGGCTTTCTGCCCGGTGCTTTTACTTCCACAAATCCTATCTTGCCTCCCGGCAGCAGCACCATTCTGTCGGGAAGTCCGGCAAAGCCGGGAGAAGATAGCTTTGGTGCTATTCCTCCCCAAGCCTTGACTGCCTGTACAAGTTTTTGTTCTATCTCTTTTTCCATATCTCGTCTCCGAAATAAATATATTTTTTACCGACATGAATTTTAGAAAATATGTGCCAACAATCCACTGTTCAAGCCGTTTTTTGAATATTGTCATTATGTCAGGGCTTTTTATGTGTAAGAACAAATATCTTTGTATTTTGTAACACGTAAACTCCTATATAATAAATAAATATTTCTTCTTTTTTATTATAGTGTTTCAGACAAAATTGACAATTACAAAAAACGGCTTTACAATGGGGATTTGTCGGTCACAAACGGCTCAGACTAATTCCTGACTGAATGACATAATTACTCTAAAACCTTTGGATTGACGGCGTATTTTGGAAGAGGCGGTCTGCCTATTCCTTTGTTCTTCTCCGGCAATCTCATAATATACCCGTAGTCATCAAGTAAATCAAGAATTGGTTGTATCTCTGCGGCAGTCTTGAAACTTCTGCAATTACGCATTGCATCTCGTCTGTCAAATCTTGTAAATTTCTTCTCTCTAATCATAGTGAGAATTGTATTAGCCTGTTTTGAGATAGCGTCCTCCGGCAATACCGAATATGCCGCCTGTGCGTGATTGAGAAAATACCTGCCAATTCTAATGGCGTTGCTCATTATTGCGCTGTTGACCATCAATTTATCGGGTACATCAAGAAAATCGTGTCCTCTGTAACTATCCGCTCTGCAAAGAAGTGCTGATATACGAAGTGTATTACCGATAAGCTTTCCCACCCAATCAGCTATTTCTGCATACTCCTTGACAAGTTTAGGCTCTATTTCATCTGCAAATGCTGCAAGCAGTCTGTCAGCTTCGGGAGAAAGCGTTATTGTTTCGGGTTTCTTGGTATAATCGTCCTCCAAGAGATTTATAATTGCTTTTTCATAACCATAATAGATCTCATTTTTTATAGGCTCGCTGTAGTACTTTCTTGAACCTACAAATGAATCGGGCATACAGTACAGAAATCTCGCCGTTAAACCTCTGCCCCTAAAAGTACCGTTGCTTAATACAGCCGAAACAACATTCGGCTGTGCCATAAGGAGTACCGTAAGAGTAGGATTGTTGATGCACTCACTTTCCCTGCCTATACGATCCACTCTTATCGGATCTCCCGAATAGCCTTTCAGCATTACATCGATATTAACGTTTTTTGTATAAATGCCTGCAAGGGTATCAAAAATGCCGCCCTCACTCGAAATCAAAGAGGCATGACCGTTATTTTCCGATATAATTGACACGAGTTTCTCCGTTGTAACATCGTCAACATAAAGATGCATCTTCTTTATTTCAACAAATTGTGTAATCTCTTGTATAATGCGGTCAAGATCCTCCTGCTGTGCTTTACCTTTTGCCATCTGATCTTCAATCGCTTTCTGTCTGCGTTCAAGGATTCTTTTTTGCATCTTGCTGCCTTCTACAAGAGAAGCATTTCTGCAATTATACTGAAACTCATAATCATTTAGAGGTTTCAGCATAAGCTTCATGACAGACGATTTTCTTTCAGACGGCGGCGCAATAACAAGCACATATGTGTTAAGAGGCTCAAACCAGTCGGACTTTCCCCTTATGCGAAATTTTCCCTGCAAACAAGTTGAAAGAACAGCTATGGATAAAGCTCCCGCCATATCGAGCGGTGTTTGTGTGCTCTCCGCTACCGCTCTCACATAATCAGCTATCGCCTTTGGAAGTGCGTCAACCGGGAATTGCTCCTTTACATAAGAACTAAACGGTATCGGCTCAGTCCAACGAGGATCGGAAGTACCATTATAATCATCCGGACTTATGTAATCCGGCTGACTTGCTATTTTCCTGTAATACCTTTCTGCACTTCTCCAAATGGTTTGAAGTTCCCTGTCATCAAGCGGAGGTGTACATTTCTCAGCTTGACGGTAAAAGCAGTTCATTGACTCGCTCGTATTTCCATAACGCTTCATTGAACGAACCGCCCACTTGAACATTGTTGAATTTCTGCTGCCCTCACGTATTTCCCTATCAAGTCTTGCAAAAGAATCAACATCAAAGAATTGA
>JAFOMO010000251.1 GCA_017418905.1 Clostridia bacterium
ATTATCTCTTGCTGAACTGCGGTGCTCTTCTTGCAGCTTTAAGACCGTATTTCTTACGTTCTTTCATACGCGGATCTCTTGTAAGGAAGCCTGCCTTCTTAAGAATAGGACGAAGGTTTTCCTCATCATACTGGAGCAATGCTCTTGAAATGCCGTGACGAATTGCACCTGCCTGACCTGTTACGCCGCCGCCTGCAACTCTGCAAACAACGTCAAACTTGTCGGCTGTATCTGTAAGGTTCAACGGCTGTCTAACGATGAGCTTAAGTGTCTCAAGACCAAAGTAATCGTCAATGTCTCTGTCGTTTATAGTGATCTTGCCTGTGCCCTTGTATACTCTTACTCTTGCAACAGAACTCTTTCTTCTGCCTGTGCCGTAGAAATAATTTGAATTATCGTACATGGTTTAGTCCTCCTTCCTTACATATCCCAAGCTTCGGGCTTCTGAGCCTCGTGAATGTGCTCTGCACCTGCAAACAAACGAAGTCTGAGCAGAGCATCTCTGCCGATAGAATTATCGGGGATCATACCCTTAACTGCAAGCTCCATTGCCTTTGTAGGCTTTGTTGCCATTAATGTGTCGTATCTTGTTTCTTTAAGGTGACCAACATAACCTGTGTGACGCTGCCACATCTTCTGTGTGAGCTTGCTGCCTGTGAGAACAGCCTTTTCACAGTTGATGATGATTACATGATCGCCGCAGTCAACGTGCGGTGTATATGTCGGCTTATGCTTGCCTCTGAGAAGAACAGCAGCCTGTGCAGCAACACGACCGAGCGGCTTGCCTGCTGCGTCGATAATATACCACTTGCGTTCAACTTCGCCTTTTTTTGCCATAAAAGTTGACATAGTCTTTATCCTCCTAAACAAATTTGTTGTTGTATTATGTGATAATCATAATTCACATTCGTGCCTTGTTATAATACCATATCGTGAAAAGATTGTCAACACCATTTTTTAATAAATTTGATTTACTTAACGGTAATCTTTTATAATCGCTCGTATTCTCTTGTATTCTCTTGTATTCTCAAATGTCATTTTTAAAACAAATGTTCTTTTCTTATTTTCGCATTTTTCAAAACTATTGATTAACGGGATAAAATGTGATAAAATTATTATTGTATCATTATTTTTATTTAAAAAGGACTGACAAATATGGAATATGTATTTTCTGACAGAGTTCAGAGCTTAAAGCCCTCTGCTATAAGAGAAATATTTAAGTATGCAGCAGACCCTACTGTTGTTTCTCTTTCCGCAGGCAACCCCGCACCCGAGGCTTTCCCTGTAAAAGAGATAGCCGAAATATCAGCAAAGCTTTTGACTGAAAATCCGATTGCTGCTTTGCAGTACAGCATTACAGAAGGTTATGCGCCCTTAAAAGCTACTCTTACAGACTATATGAAGAAAAATCATAATGTAGGCACTGATGATGACGACATTCTTATTACCTCCGGCGCACAGCAGATCATGGACCTTGCCTCTAAGTCGATACTTAACGAGGGTGACGTTGTTATCTGCGAAAATCCGTCTTTTATCGGATCGCTGAATACCTTCCGTTCGTATAATGCTCGTCTGGTGGGCGTTCCGGTTGAGAAGGACGGCATGAATACTGAAAAGCTCGAAGAAGCTTTGAAAAACGAACCGAAGGCTAAGTTCATTTATACCATACCTAACTTTCAAAATCCCTCCGGCGTTACAATGAGCCTTGAAAAGCGTAAGGCTTTATACGAAATAGCAAAGAAGTACGGCGTACTCATCATTGAAGATAACCCGTACGGCGATCTGCGTTTCAGAGGCGAGTTCCTGCCCTGTATAAAGAGCTTTGATACAGAGGGTATCGTTATCTATTCGGGCAGCTTTTCAAAGGTCATCTCCCCCGGTATGCGTGTAGGATATGCTATCGCACCGAAGCCGATAATACAAAAAATGGTAGTATGCAAGCAGGGACAGGACGTTCATACTAATATATGGTCACAGATCGTATGCAATGAGTTTATTACAAAGTATGACTTTGACGCACATCTTGCAAAGCTGCGTGAGATATACAGAAAAAAAGCAGGCTTGGCTATGGACTTGTTAGACGAGCATTTAGCCCCGAAGATCACATATAACAAAATTGACGGCGGTTTGTTCATATGGTGCGATCTTCCGGAATATGTAGATGTCGCAGAGTTTTGTATGGACGCTGTCAAGAATAAGGTATGCGTTGTACCGGGTACTGCATTTATGGCAAATCCGAGTGACGTTACACATTCTTTCAGAATAAACTTCTCTACCCCGACAGACGAACAGCTTACAAAGGGTATTGAGATATTGGGACAAATGGCAAAAAAGCTTTAAAAAGGAAACAAGAACTATGGAACAGCAAACAGAAAAGAAAAAGGTAGTATTCAGCGCAATACAGCCCTCGGGTACGATAACTCTCGGAAATTATCTCGGAGCAGTGCGAAACTGGACAGCAATGCAGAATGAGTTCAACTGTATATATGCGCTTGCCGATCTGCATACAATAACGGTACGACAGGAGACGGCGCAGTTTCGCAAGAATATACTTGAAGCGTATGCGTCTATTCTGGCTTGCGGAATAGACCCCGAAAAGAGTTTGTTCTTTATACAAAGTCACGTTACAACTCATGCCCAGCTTGCGTGGATACTCAATTGTTATACACAGTTTGGTGAGCTTTCGAGAATGACGCAGTTTAAAGATAAATCTGCACGTCATGCCGATAACGTAAACGCAGGACTTTTTACATACCCTGCACTTATGGCGGCTGATATTCTTTTGTATCAAGCCGACATGGTACCCGTGGGAGCAGATCAGAAACAGCATTTAGAGCTTTCAAGAAACATTGCGGAGCGTTTCAACGGCATTTACGGCAATGTATTTAAAGTACCCGAGCCGTATATTCCGCAAAACGGCGCAAGAGTAATGTCTTTGCAGGATCCCACAAAGAAAATGAGCAAGTCCGACACTAACGTAAACGCTTGTGTAACACTTATGGATACGCCCGACACTATTATGAAGAAGTTCAAGCGTGCAGTTACAGACAGTGAGGCTGTTGTTCGTTTTGGCGAGGGCAAAGACGGTATCAACAATCTTATGGGCATATACTCAGCCGTTACGGGAAAGAGCTTTGAGCAGATAGAGCAGGAGTTTGAAGGCAAGGGCTACGGCGACTTTAAAACGGCAGTAGGGCAGGCAGTTGTAGAAGAGCTGCGCCCCGTTAAGGATAGATACGATAAGTATATCTCCGATAAGTCGTATATGGAAGAGTGCTGGAAAAAGTCTGCCGAGATCGCACAGAAGTTCTCTCAGAGAACACTCGACAAGGCAATGAAAAAGATAGGCTTTGTGCTTAAATAATATAGTATAATATTTTTTGTATAAACAGGGAACGCTTTCAAACAGCGTTCCTTTTTTCATAAAAGTATATAGTATTGGTTGCAAATCTATTGGTATTATGCTACAATACAACTAAATACTATGGTTTACGACAATATTTATAAAGTGGAAAGTTGAAATATCGAGAAACTCAACTCTCAACACTAATTAAATAAAGTATTGTCGTGACAATAATTATCTTGAAGGTGTTTTTAAATGGACAGCGAATTTACTTGGATACCCTTTTATATGGAATTTGCCGATAAACTGCGTGAGTATAAAGACCGCAGGAGCGATCTTGTTGAGCTGATTAATAAAGTGTTTGAAAATGCAAGATTTGAAAATCCAAATATAAACCTACCAAAGCTTGAAAAGGACAGGAAAGTTTTTGACATTGACCCATTTACGGTGTTCGGGCTGTTTAATAAGGGAATAGCCGATGCAAAACGCATAACAATTGCGGCTGA
>JAFOMO010000252.1 GCA_017418905.1 Clostridia bacterium
ACTTTCCACTTTCCACTTTAAAAAATTCCACTTTCCACTTTCAACTTTCCACTTTAAAAAATTCCACTTCCCAAATTCAGACTATGCAAAAAGTAAAGTTTGTTTAAATCATTCTTTATTGCGCCGCCTTGGAGCGGCGGGGCGACTTTTGTTCAAAATCGTACTTAGGGGCATTTTCTGCCAAAATGCCCCTCTTCCAAAAACAGTCCGCAGGACTGTTTTTGAAATTCACCCCTAAAAGGGCTGGAGTGCGCCTGCGGCGAGTGTGGGGACGCTGTCCCCACACCCCTGCAAGCCTTTTGAAAAAGGCTTGACCGAAAACTTATTTGTTGGTTTTTTGCACAGTCTGCATTGAACATTGAAAATAAGAGCAACGCTTTACTCTATTGTAAAACATTGCTCTTAAATAATTGATCGTATTTTGTTGTGGTATAAATTTCTTTAATGTGGCTGCTTTAGACTTTCAGCTTTAAGCTTTGAGCATTATTTCCACTTTCCACTTTCATCTTTCCACTTTTATTAAAGCTCCCCACTTTTTAAGAAGCTTTACGCTTCCTTAAGTATGAACCATTCGGAATAGGTACGTCCGTTTTCAGATAAAGTCTTTCCATAGCGTGAGGAGCGCTTTCTTTTTCTTCTCCGTTCTCGTTCTTAATAAGCTTTGCGCAGACCTCGAAAGGCTCGCCGCCCGGTGGGAGTACGTCAAGAATATCACCCTTATAAAACTTGTTTCTCTGAGTTATTATATTATACTCTTCTCCGCTTTCTTCGCACACGGCTACAACATCGTATTCTCTTATATAGCCGCCGTTGCCCGTTACCTGTCCCGGCTCGTGACCGAAGAAAAAGCCTGTATTATATTCACGGTGACTTATCTTGTTAAGCTCTTCTTTTATCCAGGAGGCAAGGGTGTATTCACTTCCCATACGCTCGTAATCACGCACGGCATGACTGTACGCATTTGTTACAACAGAGGTATAATACGCAGATTTTGCTCTGCCTTCTATTTTCAGGCTTGTAACACCTGCCTCCAGAAGCTCCGGAATATGCTCTATCATGCACAGATCTCTTGAATTATACAAGAACGTACCGTTTTCCGTTTCTTCAACGGGGAAATACTGTCCCTCTCTGTTTTCCTCAAACAAGTGGTATTTCCACCTGCACGGCTGAGCGCAGTCTCCCCTGTTTGCGTCTCTGCCCGTCATATAGCTTGATATAAGACATCTTCCCGAAAAAGATACGCACATAGCACCGTGTACAAAAACCTCAATTTCGAGATCGTCGGGAATGTTTTGTCTTATCTCTTTTATCTCGGGTATACTCAGCTCTCTTGCAAGCACAATTCTTTTTGCGCCCATATTGTAAAATGCGTTTGCGGTTTCATAGTTTACTATGCCTGCCTGAGTGGAAACGTGTCTTTCAACATCAGGCGCATATTTTTTTGCAAGCTCCATAACTCCGAGATCGGCAATAATAAAAGCGTCTGCGCCTAAGGTCTGAGATGTTTTCAAAAACTCGGGCAATTGTGAAAGCTCACTGCTCCTCGGTAAGGTGTTGCAGGTGATATAGACCTTAACGCCCTTTGAATGAGCGTAGTCAATGCCCTTTTTCAGATCGTCATAACCAAAGTTTTTTGACGCTGTTCTCATGCCGAACTGCTGCCCTGCAAGATATACTGCGTCCGCACCGAAATTAACGGCGGATATAAGACACTCCAAATCTCCTGCGGGAGATAGAACTTCATACTTATTATTCATATTAAATATCCTCGTATTTTTATTTGTATATTTCTATTATACCGATAACAATAAACATTTGCAACACATTCAATTTATTTTTACCGATAAAAAAGCGGAATTTTGGAAGTGGAAAGCTGAAAGTTGAAAGCGGAGAGTAGAAGGTGGAAATTAAGCCCGCAAACAATACAACTTGTTTGCGGGCTATAATACTGCTCTCTAATTAAAATCTTATAGAATTAAGCTTTAGGAATAGTCAAGAAATAAGATGTGCAATTCAGACGAAGAATAATTTGTTCCTTAGGCACAATACCGCAGTAATACTGACGTATTTCAAGGGATTGTAACGACACACAGGGCAAATTAGGCGAGTCTGCAAGTGCAAGTTATTTCTTAACGATTCCTTAGGAACTGTTCATCAATAACTTTTAATTTCTGCTTGTCCGATTTGCCCTGCACAGCGTTAAATTTTCTTGAAATAC
>JAFOMO010000253.1 GCA_017418905.1 Clostridia bacterium
CGCCGCTGACATTGATGCGATCATACACAATATATAAGCGAAACTGTATTGCATGCGAATATGATTCTTACTTTGTTATACTAAAGCTTAATGCTGTTCATAGAGTTTTGTTAACAACAATTGCCCTCAATATTATACACATATAATTAAAGTATAATATTGAAGAAAATGGCTTAAATCCTATACTTTTTCAATATTATACGGTATAATATTGAAGAATGGAATAATTTCATTTTAAGCAGATTACTCCTCAATATTATACTCTCAGATATTAAGTATAATATTGAAAAAACCGCATAAATCCTATATTTTTATCAATATTATACTTTAAGCTGTTGTATTAAGGAAATGTTATAATAATTAGCAGTTAGCAATTTGCAGTCATAGTTTTAGTAAAATATGATTTCCACTTTCCACTTTCCAAATTCCACTTTCAAAACTCCACACTCCAAACTCCACACTTAACTCTCAACTCTCAACGCTCCGCTAACCGCATTGGGCATAATAAGATTATCTACCGCATATTCAAAGAGGATCTGTGACCCCTCGGCTGTTTTTTTCTGCCTGTTAAGCACCTGATCTAAATACACTCCGTGTTCTCTCCACGCTTTGCCGTCTGTATGATCGTTGAGCATAAGCGGCTGTATATTGTCCATTGCGTGTGCAAATTTTGCCTCGGGTGTTTCTGCCTTCTCAAACTCCTGCCACAAGTCATACAAATACTTCCCCTTGTCTTCGGGCAATATGCCGAATATACGCTCTGCGCCTGCCTGCTCTCTCGCCTGCTGAGTTTTCTGTCCCTCTTCGTCATATGCGTATGTGTCGCCTGCGTCTATCTCGACAATATCGTGTATCAATATCATCAGTACCGTTTTAAGCACGTCAATTTTTTCGTTTGCATACTCGCTTAACAGTATCGTCATAAGTGAAGCGTGCCATGCGTGTTCTGCGTCATTTTCTTTTCTTACTGCATTTGTAAGGTATGTTTGCCTGCCGATAAATTTTTCTTTGTCTATCTCTCTGAAAAAATCAAACATTTTGTCAAGATTCTGCTTTTCCACAATACATTCACTCCTGTAATAAGTTTAAGAAAGGCTGATACGGAATACCGAAATTTCTGTCCGTTATCGTACTGCCGCTGTTGATAAGTACGGTATTGACAAAATCACCTGCTTTTTTGCAAGCCTGCGTAATGCTCTTGCCGTTCATAATACCGCCGCATAATACCGAGGTAAAAATATCTCCCGTTCCGCTGTAACTTGCGCCGATACGTTTATATTCATATGTACTCATACCTTCGCTTTGTACAACAGCATTAGCGACAATGCCGGAATGAGGCTCTATTCCGGTTACTACAACATCATGGACACCCTTTTGTATAATGCTTCCGCACATTGTCTGTATACAGTCGTACAGCTCAACACCTGTAAGATTACAGACTTTATTACAGTCCTCTCCGACAAGCAGACAAAGCTCGGTCAGATTAGGAGTGATAATACTGCTCATCATAGCAATATCTGTAATGTACCGTTTAAGAGTATTATCAACAAACGGGTATATCTTTCCGTTATCGCCCATTATCGGATCATATATGATCAAAGGCTTGCTGTCTTTTTTCTTATCTATATAAGTATAAATGAACTCCGCTGTTTCCGATGACTGCAAAAAGCCTATATAATATGTATTTATCGTTGTTATCTTATCAATTGAAGTTAAAAAACCGTTTAAGTGGTGCGTCATATCGGCTGTATAATGGTCTTTAAAGCCCGTCTGAGCCGACAATATCGCAGTAGGAACGAACACGCACTCATTCCCCATTGAAGAAATAACGGCAACCGCCGCACCTGCCGAGCAATTGCCCAAACCCGACATATCGCTTATCAGAACTACTCTTTTTGTCATACAAACACCTGCCTTACAAAGAACTGTATTGATAAATAGATCTGAGTATAGTATAATTATACCGTCCGCCGAAAAACTTATCAACGGTATAATACAAAAAAAAGAGGTAATTTTAAATGAAAGAACTCAGACTTGCAGGAGTAATAAGAGAATCTATTGTAGACGGCCCTGGAATGCGAATGACTATTTTTACACAAGGGTGTCCGCACAACTGCGAGGGCTGTCACAATCCGCAGACGCACTCATTTGACGGCGGATATATAAGCCACCCCGAAAACATTCTGAAAGCGATAGACGCAGACCCTCTCTTGAAGGGCGTTACTTTTTCGGGAGGCGAACCGTTTATGCAGGCAGAGGCTCTGTCAATGCTTGCAGAGGAAATACATAAAAGAGGTCTGAACGTCTTGTCATACACGGGCTTTACTTATGAGGAATTGCTTAACAGCTTTGACAAACACCCCGACAGAGAAAAGCTTCTGATGCAGTGCGATTATCTTATAGACGGAAGATTTGTGCTTGCTCTGCGTTCACTCGATCTCAAATTCAGAGGTTCGTCAAATCAGCGAATAATAGATGTACAAAAGTCGCTTGAATCGGGAAAGGTCATAGAAACAAATTTTGATTAAAAAAACCACCGCATTTTTAAAATGAAATGCGGCGGTTTTTTATGGGTATATCAAAAACTAAGGAATTGTCAAGAAATAAGTTGTGCAAATTAAGCGAGCCTGAAAGTGAAAGTTATTTCTTGACGATTCCTAAGATCATTTCTCAATCGGCAAAACTGCAAGACTGATAGCACACCTCAGAATATACATTGCGTCTTTTGAGGTCACATTGCCGTCTTTGTCAACATCTGCGGCTTTAAGCTGTGTATCATCAAGAGTTGCCAGCTTGATAGCATATCTTTGTACAATCATAGAATCTCTTGCCGTAACCTTGCCGTCACCGTTGAGATCACCGTAAACCTCGGGTTCGGTATCGGTCTCTGTATCAGTTTCGGTATCGGTTTCGGTATCACTTTCGGTATCTGTATCTGTCGGCACATCGGGAGTTTCGGTATCGGTCTCTGTATCGGTTTCGGTATCGCTTTCGGTATCGGTATCTGTCGGTACATCGGGAGTATCGGTATCTGACTGCGTATCGGTTTCGGTATCGGTATCGGTATCTGTCGGTACATCGGGAGTTTCATTATCTGTATCTGTCGGTGTATCGGGAGTTTCGTCAAGATAAACATACTTAATATTATTGTCAATAGCATACTGAGCAGCAGCACTGCCTCTGTAACAATATATTGTTACCTTTTCGCACCTTACGATCGCATTGTCTTCCATCTTGGTCACGCTTGCAGGAATAAGCAGCTTTTCAAGACCTGTTGTTTCATAGAAAACACCCATCTGAATAAGAGTAACCGTATCGGGAACTACAAGCTCTTTTATCTCATAACATTCTCCGAAGGTTCCCTCGCCCAATCCCGTTATACCGTATGGAATGGTAACATCTTCAAGAATATGATCCTGATAGAATACACACCAGCCCAAAAAGCTTGCTTCTTTAGGCATTTTTACGCTTTTAAGCTTTCCGCAGTGAGCAAATGTAAAGTCGCCGAAGAAGTTAACGCTTTCGGGTACATCTACGGTTTCAAGACTGAAACAGCGGTCAAAGCAGGAATACTCAAGTGTTTTAACATTCTTTCCGATAGTAACATTTTTAAGCGATGTACACCACTGGAATGCTCTCGAATCTACAAGCTCTACAGAATCGGGGATAACAATATCTGTCAAAGCCGTACACTCCCAGAAAGCGTCTACGCCTATTCTCTTTACTTTTTCCGGAATATCAACGGTTTCAAGAGAGTGACAGCAAGCAAACATAGAGTTGCCTATCTGCTTAATGTTTGCAGGCAGCTTGACATTTTTGAGACTTTCGCAGCAAATGAACAATCCCATTCCGATATTGGTAACCGTATCGGCAATTGTCATACTCTTGAGGCTCTTACAGTGTGAAAAAGCACCTTCGCCGATAGTTGTCACTCCTTCGGGCAATTCTAACTGTGTGAGCGACTCGCAGCTGTTAAAAGCAAACGATCCGATAGAAGTAACTCCATCAGGCAGATCTATGGTTTCCATGGAAGCGCACTGATTAAAACATTGATTGGGAATATACGTCATTTTTTCAGGCAGTCTTAATTTCGTTAACGCAGTACAGCCTGAGACCATTGCCTCGGGATAATATGTAAGGCTGTCGGGAATATAAAGCTCGGTCAACGAGTTGCAGTACTGGAATACATATTTGCCCAAATGAGTAATACCTTCATGAAGAGGAATACTTTTTATTTTCTCGCAGCAGCAAAAAGCATAATCTTCAATTTTTGTAACACCGTCTGGTATATTGATTTCCTGAAGCTC
>JAFOMO010000254.1 GCA_017418905.1 Clostridia bacterium
CTATGACTGCAAATTGCTAACTGCTAATTATTATAACATTTCCTTAATACAACAGCTTAAAGTATAATATTGATAAAAACATAGGATTTATGCGGTTTTTTCAATATTATACTTTATATTTCAGAGTATAATATTGAGGAGTATCCACTAAAAATGCAATTATTCCATTCTTCAATATTATACCGTATAATATTGAAAAAGTATAGTATTTAAGCCATTTTCTTCAATATTATACTTTAATTAATTGTGTATAATATTGAGGGCAATTGTTGTTAACAAAACTCTATGAACAGCATTAAGCTTTAGTATAACAAAGTAAGAATCATATTTGCGTGCAATACAGTTTCACTTATATATTGTGTATGATCGCATCAATGTCAGCGGCGACTCGCCGCCGCATTCCGAATTACCCACAGGGGTCAACGTGTACCATACAGTGCTTGACGTTGGGGAATTTTTCTTCAATGTCATCGTGTACTGTCTGCGCTATCTCGTGGGCGGCTGTAAGCGTGAGAGTACCGTCAACGGCAATGACAACATCAACATATATCTTTGAGCCGAACATTCTCGTTTTAAGGCTTACAAGGCTTTCAACCCCATCTTTTTCGGTAATTGCTTTAGTCATTTCGGCGGTAGTCTCGTCGTCGCACGATTTATCAACGAGCTTATCAACTGCGTCTTTGAATATGTCAAATACCGCCTTTAATATGAACAGGCAAATTACAAGGCTTGCAATAGGTTCAGCTATCGGATAACCGAGCTTTGCTGCAGTTATGCCTATCAATGCGCCGACTGATGATAATGCGTCACTGCGGTGGTGCCATGCGTCCGCTTTAAGTGATGAAGAGTTTATCTTCTTTGCGTATATGATAGTATAACGGTATAAAAGCTCTTTGATTAGAATAGAAACAAGTGCGGCGATCTGAGCAAGTGTTCCCGGAACAAGTATCTCGTGCATACTCTTTCCGAGTATTGTGTCTATGGTACTCTTGCCGATCCCCAGACCGGTAATGAGCAGTATTGCCGCAAGAACAATAGACGTTACGCACTCAAACCGTTCATGACCGTAGGGGTGGTCTTTGTCGGGCTTTTTGTCTGATATTTTGTACCCGATTATTACGATTATCGAGCTGAAAACGTCCGAGGCTGAGTGTACAGCGTCCGAGATCATTGCTCCGGAGTGTGCAATTACTCCTGCCAAAAATTTGAATACAGATAAGAACAGATTTACTGCTATACTTACAGACGATACCCTTTCAGCGATCTTGCAGTCGGTAAGCTGTTGCTTGTCGGTCATAGTTATCCCTCCGAAAAAAATACTGCGGAACAACTCAGGAACTGTCAAGAAATAAGTTGTGCAATTCCTTAATATGTCCCGCAGATAATCATTTCTCTGCTGCTAAAAAGCCCGGCTTTCGCCTGTCATATTGTATTCCGAAAAATTAAATAGTGTTCCTTTAATTGTACCATAAAAAAATAAAATGTCAAGAGAAGATTTTCAATTAGCAGTTAGCAATTAGCAATTTGCGGTCAAACATAATTAAACCGTTAGTTTATTGCACGCAGTCAAACTTTTGAGTGTAATACTCTCAACTTTCTGCTTTTAACTTTAAGCTCTGAGCTTTGAGCTAAAAATTTCCACTTTCCACTTTCCAAATTCCACTTTCAAAGCTTTGCTTTGTGAGAAGTTTCTCCCGTAAGAAATATTTTGCGACAACCGTCTGCGACAGTATTATGCTTATGAGTAGTATATAATATTATTCAGAAAAAAAGAAAGGATGTTTAACATGAGGGCAATACAGCTTTCAAGGAGAAAATGGTTTTCCGAGCTTTCGGGCGCATACGGTACTCTTGCAGTAAATGCTTTATATCTTTTGTGCGGTGCGGTAGTGTCGCACAGCGCAGTATTCGGCAGCTATTCGCCGTTTGGAGTGGCTTTTTGCGCCGCTGTGCCGTATAACAATATGCTTTCGGCGGTTATCGGCTCTATGATAGGCTACATACTGTTATACCCCACATCAAGCTTTCGTTACGTCGCCTCTGTTGTTACAGTGTTCGTACTCAGACGGCTGTTCGGTGATATGGAAAAGATAAGCCGCAGCAGGCTCTTTTCGGCGGCGGCAGCGGCTTTGCCTCTGCTGTGTACGGGTACTGTAATAATAATGGTCACGGGCAGAGGCAGACAAGATATAATTATGTGTATTACAGAAAGCCTGCTCGCCGCAGTCGGGGCATACTTTTTGACGCAGACAGCGAATTTGTCGGCAGGTGCTAAGGGTATTGATACCTTCGATCAGCAGGAGATCGCCTGTATTGTGATGACTGCCTGTATTTTTCTTTTGTCTGCAAATACGATAGGCTTCGCAGGTATATCTGTCGGGCGGATATTAGCTGTTACCGTTATTCTTTTCTGTGCGTATTACGGCTCTGTTGCAGGCGGCTGTATCGGCGGAGTTGCAACGGGTATTGTATTCGGCATTGCTTCGGATAACGCTGAGATAATACCTGCAAGCTATTCCTTCGGCGGTCTTATGGCAGGACTTTTTGCCTATTGGGGAAAAGTCGGTTCTGCTGTAATGTTTATGGTGTGCGCTTGTATTATCTCTCTGAGATCGGGTATAACGGCGCAGACGGTAAGCCTTTTTTATGAAACGGCAGTCGCCTGTATAATATTTATTTTTGTACCGAAGGAGTTCGGAGAAAAGCTCGCTGTATTTGTATCTCCGAGAACGGGAAGGGCAGATAACGAGGCTTTGAAAAAATCGGTGATTATGCGGCTCGATATGAGCTCAAAGGCATTAAAAAGCATTACCGAAACAGTAAATGCGGTTGCGCAGAAAATGAAGGAATACTATTCGGAAAACATAGACGGAGTATATGAAAAATGCGTTGAGATAAATTGTACCAGGTGCGGTATGAGAGCCTTGTGCAGAAAGAATGACGATAAAGTAAAGCCCGAAAGATTTGAACGTATAACCCCGTTGTTAACTAAGCGAGGCAGTATTGAAGCCGCAGACGTTACTTCTTTGTTCAACGAAAAGTGCTGCAAGTCGGGAGAAATGGCAGAGGACATAAACAGGCTATACAAGAACTACCGCAGCTATCTCATAGCTGAGGCTCGCATTACTCAGATAAGGGGAGTAGTCGCAAGTCAATTCGGCGGCTTGGGAGATATTCTCGCAGGCTTTAAGAACGAGTTTGAACGCTTTGAAAGGTTCGATCAGTCATCAAGCGAGAGAGTATGCGCATACCTGAAAGCACACGGATATTTACCGATAGACTGCTCGTGCCGCTATGACCGCAGGGGGAGAATTTCGGTAGAGATTGAGCTTATAGAGAACGGACGCAAGATATTTGACAAGGGCAGCTTTTCGCAGGAAATATCGAAAATATGCGGACGCAGACTTGAACCGCCTCACATAACTAATATGGGCAGCAGAAAAAGAGCCTTGCTTTGCGAAAGACCAAAGCTTGATATACAAATAGGTACATCTCAACATATATGCGGTGACAGAACGTTATGCGGCGACAGCTTTAATTATTTTCAGGACGGGCAGGGAAGATTTATCGCCGTTATAAGCGACGGTATGGGAACGGGCGGCAGAGCAACAGTCGATTCGGGAATGGCAGTAAGTATAATAACAAAGCTTTTGAAAGCAGGCTTTGACTTTGACTGCGCATTGAATGCCGCAAACTCGGCACTTATGGTGAAGTCGAGAGATGAATCTCTTGCCACGGTAGATATAGCAAGCGTTGACCTTTTTTCGGGCGATCTTGATCTGATGAAAGCAGGCGCACCTGTTACCTTTGTACGCAAAAGCGGAAAGATACACAGAATAGAGCCGTCGTCACTTCCGGCGGGTATTCTCACCGATATTAAGCTGTCTCATGATGATATGACCGTAAAGGACGGCGATCTTGTTGTGATGATAACAGACGGCGCAGTATCTGTAAGTGATGAGTGGATAGGTGCAATGATGAGAGATTTTGAGGGAAGCGACATTCAGGAGCTTGTAAACGATATTATCGACGAGGCGACTATCGGCAGCAAGCTGTGCCGTGACGACGATATTACCGTTATCGGTATGAGGATCATGGACAATTAGCAATGTGCAATGTGCAATGTGCAATGCAGACCGTGCAAAAACTCAAATTTGCATTGAAAACCCCTCCGCCTCGCTTACGCTCGGCACGCATTAATGCGCTTATACACAATATTCCCTTGTGTTTACTGTAATTCATAAGGTTCTGAAAACAGCGATCGCAAGTATAAAATATTGAACCCCCTCTTGAAATGTGAGGGGGTTTCATTTTTTTTGTATAAACTTTTTTGCGTGCAATTCAGTATCGGTATAATTGCGTTTGACTGCGTGCAATACAGTAACGGTTTTATTATGTTTGACCGCATAATTGCGCATTGCGCATTGTGCATTGCGAATTTTATTCAGAGTAGGTTGTAATTTCAACAGTTTCAATGATAACGTCATCAAGGGGCTTGTTGTTTGAATCTGTTTCAACTGCTGCGATAGCGTCAACAACGTCCATACCGTCAATGACCTGTGCAAATACTGTGTGACCTCTGCCGATCATATTGAATGCGCCGTCAAGCTGCGGATTGCCGCCCTCTTTTTTATAAAGTGCTTTTATGTCGTCTGTTATCATATCGGTGTTGTAGAAGTTTGTGTAATATGAGTTGTAGTATTGAAGGAAGCTGTCAAGACCGCCCGAATCCTTTACCTGGCACATCATATCATAGATCTGATTCCAGTTAGCTTCGCACAATTCAAAGTTTGCGTCTTTGCACTGGTTGATAAAGAACTGCGAGCTGTTTGTGTCGGGACCTTTGTTAGCCATTGCAACAGAACCTCTGATGTTAAAGAGCTTGTTAGAGAACTCGTCGCCGAAGTCCTTGCCGCTTACACTCTCGCCGCCTGTGCCTGTGCCTGTCGGGTCACCGCCCTGTATCATAAAACCGTCAATAATGCGGTGGAAAATAACACCGTCATAATATCCGTCTTTTGACAGGGTAATAAAGTTCTCTACTGCCTGCGGCGCTGCGTCGGGGAAAAATCTCATTGTAATATCACCCATATTTGTGTGGATAATTGCTATTTCATCTCCCTCGTCGGGTGACTCAAGCTGATAGCCTACCTCGTGATCTTTGTCATCAAAATACTTTGCAGAAAGTCCCAGCTCTTCAAGAGAATATTTTCTCGCAGTGCTTGATGTGCTGTTATTATCGTCCTTCTGTGAAGCTGCACTCGATTGAGTGGACGCTGTCTGCGAGCTTGAATCCTCACTCTTGTCGCAGCCTGCTGCCAATGCGCACATTGCCACTGCAACAGCCATTATCAATGCGCAATACTTTTTGTACATAAATGATCTCTCCTTTTAACTTTTTCTTTTCACGTTTTTCATATTTATACAGGCTTTTTAATTGTAAACCATTTTACGCCCTTTTGCAACTGTTATTTTGTAAACAATCTGTTTCATTCACAGCTTTCCACTTTTCACTTTCCGCTTTCAACTTTAATAATAAGGTTTTATCTACAAAAAATGAAAGAATGGTTGGGTATTTGTGTAAAATATACAAGAAAAAAATTCCGATTTATACATTTGGTCAATGGTGATTTTAACTGATATGTGGTATAATATAAACATAATCAAACTTTGAAAGAAGTGATAACGATGTACTATATAGGTATAGATTTGGGCGGCACGAACATTGTAGCCGGCGTTGTTGACGAGAACTTTAAGATCATTGCAAAAGCCGACTGTAAGACTGCTGTTCCTCGTCCCGAAAGCGAGATATGCGATTCAATGGCTTCTGTTACAATGCAGGCTCTTGCAAAAGCAGAGGTTTCACTTGATGAGGTAGAATGGGTAGGTATCGGCGTTCCCGGTGCTGTTGATCCTGATACCGGTATTATAGAGTATTCCGCAAACTTCGGCTTCCATAACTGGAAGATCGTTAAAATGATGGAAGAAAGACTTGGCAAAAAGGTTCTTATCGAGAATGACGCAAACGCTGCCGCATACGGCGAGTATTTGGCAGGTGCGGCTGTCGGCAGCACAAACGCTATTGCAATTACTTTGGGCACAGGCGTTGGCGGCGGTATTATTATCGATGGAAAAATATACAGCGGTTCAAATAAGGCAGGCGCAGAACTGGGACACATGGTTATTGTTCATAACGGCAGACACTGCAATTGCGGCAGAAACGGCTGCTGGGAGGCCTATGCTTCTGCCACGGGTCTTATAAACCTAACCAAAGAGGCAATAGAGAAAGAGAATCCATTACAATCGTTTATGCTTAAATCCGTAAACGGTGATGTTAACAAGGTGAACGGAATTACTGCGTTCAACGCTATGCGTGAGGGTGATAAAGTTGGTGCTGCAGTTGTAAAGGAGTACATAGGTTACCTTGCAACGGGTATCGTTAATGTTATAAATATTTTTCAGCCTGATGTGCTTTGTATCGGCGGAGGTATCAGCAAAGAGGGAGATAACCTCATTGATCCTCTCATGAAGATCGTTGAAAAGGAACGTTATACAAAACATAACGACAAGCAGACTGTTGTTTGTGTTGCTAAACTTGGCAATGATGCCGGTGTTATCGGTGCTGCATTGCTTGGCAATTTGGCTTGATTTTATTATTTAATTTGCTTAATACACCTGCGGAACGCACCACACATAAAGGTCACCCCCTTTTGTTCCGCAGGTGCTATTATTTTTTTTGATACACATATATCCATATTTGCCCATTGAATTTTTTAAAAAATCAATATACTATTTGTTATAAGGAGAATTGTATTTATATATCGTATTTAGAAAGATGATTGTGCAAAGGTTTATAGGATAAAGGGAATCGTCCGAAAAAAGCTTTTGCTGTTCGTTGATGCTAAGGGGGAAGTGTCATGATTATGACCGTTCGTTTAAAAAACGGCAGTCCCGGTTTTAAAAAGCAGAAAAAGAAAAACTCTAAAAAAGCTTTTACGCTGGTTGAGCTTGTAATCGTAATTGCTATACTTGCAATTCTTGCGGCAATTGCAGTTCCTGTTATTACAACCATTATAAACAGCGGAAAGCTTTCTGTGCTTGAATCCGACTGCCAGACCGTTGAAGTAGCGATCAAAGAGGCTATGGCAACATCTAAAGCAGGCATTAAAGCCACCTATAACAGCAAGAATATCAGGCTTGCTACCGTTTCTGATGTTTTGAAGCAAAACGACATTGATCTTGAGGTCATGAGTGTTCGTGAGATAGGTCACTATCAGTACGCTATTTATTGGGACAAGAATAAAGAATCAGCATATCTCAATTCAGCCGTAAACCTTCAGCCATTTGATATTGATCAGCGTTTGTATCAATTGGAAAAGAATTCTTACGACAATGATTGATTTAGGGATCGTAAAGAAATAACTTGCACTTTCAGACTTGCCTGAATTGCACAACCTATTTCTTGACAATTCCTTATTACCACAATAACAGAGTCGGGCTTGCCTTACTCTGTTTTTTTTATCAGGAAGTGATTTGACTATGTACAAAAAAATAACCGCATTGATAATTGCTCTCGCCCTTTCGGGTGCTGCTTTATCTGCGTGCGGTAATACAGAAAATAATAATAATTCCTCGCAGTCTTCGCAAACCGTTCAGACACCGGCTGTACCCGATACGGCAGACGATCCTTCTTCCGTTTACGATACTGCCGATACTGCCGATACTGCCGTATCACAAGCTGAAGATACCGATTCGGCAGTACAGAGCGAAGATGAAGATAATACCGATACAAGCAGCGATACAGATTTACCGAAACAGGTTGAAGCCATAAGCCTGAATTACAAGGCGATAGCCTTAAGTATAGGGGAGAGCCTTTCTCCCGAGGTGACATTCACGCCGAGTGAAAATATCGACAACGACAAGATCAAGTGGAAGTCGTCTAACGACTTTATAGCCTCAGTCGATAAATACGGCTGTATAACAGCAAATGAAGAGGGTTCGTGCATTATAACGGCAGTGTCTGCAAGCAATGAGGACGCAAATGCACAGATAGAGGTTACCGTTACAAAGCCCGGCGAATCAATAAGCGATGGTTCACTTCAGGAGTTATACGTTAACGGAATACTTATCGTAAACAAGAAATACTCCATACCGCGAGATTATAACCCCGGAGGACTTACGGCAGAATGTGCGTCTGCATTTGAAGAAATGAGGCAGGCTGCCGCAGAGGACGATATAAATATATATATATTATCGGGGTACAGGTCATACGAAACACAAAAAGAGCTTTACGAGAGATACGTTTCAATGTACGGAAAGGAAGAGGCAGACAGATTTTCAGCCCAGCCGGGACATTCCGAACATCAGACAGGTCTTGCTATCGACTGTGTTAATGCAGGTGATTCATTTATCGGAACAGACGAGGCGCAGTGGCTTGAAGAACACTGCTATGAATACGGGTTTATTATACGTTATCCGCAGGGCAAGGAGCATATTACGGGGTATAAATACGAGCCGTGGCATATACGCTATGTAGGCGATATAGCAGAGTCGATCTATTACAGCGGCTTGACGCTTGAAGAATACTTTTCAATCAGCAATTAGCAGTTGGAAATTCGCAATTCAGACTGTGCGAAAACCAACAATTTAGTTTTCGGTCAAGCCTTTTTCAAAAGGCTTGCGGGGTGCAGGGGTGCGGGTCTCCGGTGGAGACCTCTGCGTAGCAGAAGCACCGACCGAGCCGGC
>JAFOMO010000255.1 GCA_017418905.1 Clostridia bacterium
GAGGACAAAATAAAAGAGCTGCAAAGCTTCATTGCACGTTTCTCTGCGAACAAGTCAAAGTCTAAGCAGGCTACATCAAGAAAAAAGCTGCTTGATAAGATCACCGTTGAAGAAATGCCTGCATCATCAAGACGTTATCCGTGGGTAGGCTTTAATATGGACAGAGAACCGGGTAAAGAGATATTGTCTGTTGAGGGTATATCAAAGACTATCGACGGCGAAAAGGTACTTAACAACGTATCATTCAGACTTGAAAAGGGAAACAAAGTCGCATTTCTTAGCGAAAACGAAAATGCGGTGACGGCTTTGTTTGATATACTTATGGAGAAAACTCAGCCTGATGAGGGTACATTCAAGTGGGGAGTATCCACAACGCAGTCATACTTCCCGAAGGATAACAGCGAGTTTTTCGACAACAGCGACAAGAACATTCTTGAATGGCTCTCGCAGTATAACCGCAGCAGCGATCAGACGGAAACATATCTCAGAGGATTTTTGGGTAAAATGCTTTTCTCGGGTGAAGATGTATTCAAGCCTGTAAAGGTTCTCTCGGGCGGTGAGCGTGTAAGATGTATGCTTTCGAGAATGATGTTGTTCGGCTCGAATGTACTGGTACTCGATCAGCCTACAAACCACCTTGACCTGGAATCAATAACGGCTGTCAACAATGGACTTTGTGCATTTAAGGGCATTGTACTCTTTGCGTCACACGATCACGAGTTTATACAAACAGTCGCAAACAGAATTATTGTAATTCAAGAGGACGGCATTAAGGATATTACTTCAAGCTATGACGAGTATATTGAAGCTAACTTTAAGAGAGATACAAATTAAAAGTTGAGAGTGGAGAGTGGAAAGTGGAATTGCGCGCTTATACATGATAAAACCGTTACTTTATTGCACGCGCTCATACTCTACGCAATACTATACTAAGGTTTTTTGAAAAATACACTTACGGACTTATAATAATTCCACTTTCCAAATTCCACATTCCACTTTAAACTAAATCCACTTTCCAAATTCAACTTTAAAATAAAGAGTGCCGGGCAGCAAAACGCTTACCCGGCTTGAATTTGTAAATATCAACTAATACCTTTGGAAGAGTGTTTCGTGCAGTGCGCACACCTTGTCTGCAAGGCATACTATCCATGCTTCACGGCATTTCGGCGGATTTGGTACAAGTGGGAACATATGGTGCTTGATTATGTCGCACTCAATTGTTGTGAGGTCAAAATCCTCTTTTGCGTTGCGCAGTGCTGTATAAGGGTGCGTAAACCCGTGCAGATTATGTCTGCCGTCGGGGTTGTCGTGCCAGTCATATAAAAAATAATCGTGGAGCAATGCACCCCTGATAAGTGCTTTTGTGTTGACCTTAATGCCAAACAGGTTTGCTATCTTTACACTCATAACAGCAACCGATGAGCAGTGAGAAAATACGCTTATTCTGCCATGCTGAATAAATGATTTTGTCATATCAAAGCGAGAATCAATGGCTAACTCTTCGGCGGTAAAGTTTACCATGCTAACGTGGTTTGCTTCGGCAGTTTTTGTTTCCATGGGGACGCAGCTCCTTTCATTAGTTACAACTATTATTTATACTTAAAGTATATACCTAAACGCAAAAAAATACAAGCGTTTTGTAAAATTTGAAAATAAAAGATTTTTAAAAGAACTATTCAAATAATGTTGATAAATTACAATCCCGATTAAAAAGGAGAACATATGGAAAGATTAATATTTGACGCACACGCACATTACAATGACAAAAAATTTGATGATGACCGTGAACAAGTGTTATCTGCGCTGCCCGAAAAGGGAGTTTTTGCGGTTGTAAACAACGGTACCGACTACGAAAGCTCGCTTGAAGCTTTAAAGCTTGCCGATAAGTATGAGTATATTTATGCGGCTGTGGGAATACACCCCGAATCGGTTGTGAATATGGATATTACAAAAGCAGACAAATATATTGAGCAGATAGTAAAGCTTTTACAGCATAAAAAGGCTGCTGCGATAGGTGAAACAGGACTTGACTATTATTGGGATATACCGAGAGAGCCTCAGCATATTATCTTTGAAAAGCAGTTACAGCTTTCCGCAAGTGTAAACAAGCCGATAATCATACACGACAGAGAGGCACACGCCGATACTCTGTATTACATAAAGAAGTATTGCCCGAATGGTTTGCTTCACTGTTACAGCGGTTCTGCCGAAATGTTAAAGGAAGTATTGAGATACGGTAATATGTATATTTCACTTGGCGGTACTGTGACATTCAAGAATGCGAGAGTACCCGTTGAAGTCGCAAAGGAAGTGCCTATAAATAAACTATTGCTTGAAACAGACGCACCGTATCTTGCGCCTGTACCGTATAGGGGAAAGAGAAACGACAGCTCTCTTATTATGTACACCGCAAACAGAATTGCAGAGATAAGAGGTATGACGGTTGATGATGTCTTGAAATACACAAAAGAAAATGCGTGCAAATTCTATATTAATTGCAATGCGTAATTATACGGTCATACTAATTAAAGTGGAAATGTGCGCTTATACACAATAAAACAAATACTTCATATCACGCAAATATACTTCTTGCCTTGTTATACTAAAGAGTATTGCAGGCAACCATTGCACATTGCACACTGCACATTGCACATTGAAATTGATTCCACGTTCCGCTTTTTCTTTATTTACAATGTAAAATTCGGGAAAAATCGGGAAATCGGGAAAATCGGGGGTAGGTTTGTAAAGTATATATATAAATAAATTTTTTAAAATGCCCTTATTACGGATATATAAATATAGGAAACTCTACAAAACACCCCCTAAAATTCCCGATTTCCCGAAAAATCCCGATTTTTAATTTTTCGGTGTGACCGTTTCCCTGCCGATGTAATCATATCC
>JAFOMO010000256.1 GCA_017418905.1 Clostridia bacterium
GCACTTGAAAGAGGTTCGGACTCAAAAGCCGTAACTTATGTAAGCATTACCGACAAAGACGGCAATGTTGAATGGGGCGTGGGAGTTCATGACGATATTATTTATTCGTCGGTTGACGCTTTGTTCAGCGCAATAAACAGAAGAGAGAAAAATAAGTAACTTTCATACGTTCCTTAAAACAGAAGAAATAATGAACAACATACAAAATCAGCCGCCGGATTGATGTATAGTCAGACCTTTCTTACACGACAGGAGGTATGTTATGGTAAATCTTCAGGAATGGTTTGAAAAACTCATACAACAAAATATTGCCCAAGCAGTAATTATATCGGTTGTCATTGCCTTGGCAATAGCCGTTCCTTGTTTTTTGATGAGAAAGTCGAGAAATGCTGTTGCGAATACGATCACTGTGGGTATTGTTTTGGTTCTTATTGCGGTAATGAACTTGCTGACCGTAATACCGCAGGATATAGCGAATAAAAAACCGATTTTCGGCACTCCGACGACGATTGCAAAAGTGTTGAAAGTTGAAGAACATTATTATAAAGAATTTGACCCTGATATGGGAGCAACCGGAGCATATACGGGATACACGACTGTAACAGTGGATATTGAGTATGAACAAGACGGCATAAAGAAGACCGGTGTGGTAAGTACAGGCGGATTTAGTGAGGGCGATGACATTGTGGTGTATGTTTTCGGAGAAGATAATATCGCAGCTGCCGGAGCATTCAGAGATGCTCTCGAGGTTTTCTGCTATTTTCTAAAGCGGCGGATCATGGTTCTTATACTTTTGATTGTATTCATCAGAATATTCAGTGTATTCAAAATGAAGATCAAACAAAAATACAGCCGCCGAATCACTATTATTGATTTGCCGGCAGAAAAATAAAAAGGAAATTTAAAAAAAGCGTAATTCTATTTATAAAGTTTTTGCATGCAGTCATTGCACATTGCACACTGCACATTGCACATTGAATAAAAGAAGGAGTATATAATTATGGGTATGACAATGACTCAGAAGATCCTCGCCGCAGGCGCAGGTCTTGAAAAGGTCGTTCCGGGACAGCTTATAAAAACAAAGTTAAGCCTTGTACTCGGAAATGATATTACAACACCCGTTGCAATAAACGAGTTTGAGAAAAACGGATTTGACGGCGTTTTCGATAAGTCTAAAATTGCAATGGTAATGGATCACTTTGTTCCGAATAAAGATATAAAGGCAGCTCAGCAAACACAGCAGTGTCGCTGCTTTGCCTGCAAATATGATATTGACAATTACTATGATGTGGGCGATATGGGCATTGAACACGCTCTCTTACCTGAAAAAGGTCTTGTTGCTCCCGGTGACATAGTTATCGGCGCAGACTCTCACACCTGCACATACGGCGCATTGGGCGCATTCTCGACAGGTGTCGGAAGTACAGATATGGCGGCAGGAATGGCAACGGGCGAGGCGTGGTTCAAGGTTCCCGAGGCTATCAAGTTCAATCTCACAGGCAAGCTCAAGCCTATGGTTTCCGGTAAAGACGTTATACTCTTTATTATCGGCAAGATAGGCGTTGACGGCGCATTGTATAAGTCTATGGAGTTTACGGGCGAGGGCGTTTCTCAGCTTTCGATCGACGACAGACTTTGTATTTCAAATATGGCTATCGAGGCAGGCGCAAAGAACGGCATTTTCGAGGTAGACGAACAAACTCTTGCGTATGTCAACGAGAGAGTAAACAGACCGTTTAAGGTGTATAAAGCAGATGACGACGCAGAGTACGAAAGAGTAATAAATCTCGATCTCGGTGTTATCGAGCCGACTGTTGCGTGTCCTCATTTGCCCGAGAATACGAAAGACGCATCGGCTCTCGGTGATGTCAGGATAGATCAGGTAGTTATCGGCTCTTGTACAAACGGCAGAATTTCAGACCTTAAAGCTGCAGCGGATATTCTCAGAGGAAAGCATATCGCCAAGGGTATAAGATGTATCGTTATACCCGCAACTCAGAAGATATATAAAGAGGCTATCAAAGAGGGGTACATTGACGTATTTATAGACGCAGGCTGCGCTGTATCAACTCCTACCTGCGGTCCGTGTCTGGGCGGTTATATGGGTATTCTTGCCGAGAACGAAGTTGCAGTTGCTACGACAAACAGAAACTTCCTGGGCAGAATGGGTCATATTACATCAAAAATATACCTCGCAAGCCCTGCAACGGCTGCCGCCTCTGCGCTTACGGGCGTTATCACAGACCCACGCAGCATTTGATCTTTAGATAGGAGAGTTAAAGCTATGGACGCACAAGGTAGAGTACATAAGTACGGAAATAATATAGATACAGACGTTATTATCCCTGCAAGGTATCTGAATACAGCAGACCACGGTGAGCTTGCAAAGCACTGCATGGAGGATATTGACACAGAGTTTGTAAACAAGGTGTCACAGGGAGATATTATGGTAGGCGGCGCAAACTTCGGCTGCGGTTCTTCAAGAGAGCATGCGCCTATCGCTATCAAAGCATCGGGTATCGACTGCGTTATCGCAAAGAGCTTTGCACGCATTTTTTACAGAAACGCAATAAATATAGGCTTGGCTATATTGGAATGTCCCGAGGCAAGCGAAAAAATTGACGACGGCGACATTGTAAAGATTGACTTTGACACCGGAATAATATACAATGAAACAAAGGCAGAGCAATATCAGGCTCAGCCGTTCCCCGATTTTATTAAGGATATAATAAAATCAAACGGCTTGCTTAACTCTATCAAAAATAAGTAATAAAACAGGTGAGAAAATATGAATAAGAAAATTACCGTTCTTAAAGGTGACGGAATAGGTCCCGAGATCGTTGACGAGGCGCTCAAGGTTCTTGATAAGATCGGCGAAAAGTACGGTCATACATTCGAGAAGGTGTTTGTAGATATGGGCGGCTGCTCTATCGACAAATACGGTGTACCGATAACAGACGAGGGTCTTGAAAAGTGCAAAAACTGTGACAGCGTTTTGCTTGGCGCTGTCGGCGGTCCTAAGTGGGACACAGGCATTGACCCGTCAAAGCGTCCCGAAAAAGCACTCCTTAAAGTAAGAAGTGAGCTGGGACTTTTCGCAAATCTTCGTCCGACAAAAATGTTCGGTCAGCTTAAAGGTGCGTCACCTCTCAAAGAATCGGGTATCAAAGACGGTCTTGATCTTATGATAGTTCGTGAGCTTACGGGCGGTATATACTTCGGTGAGCATAAAACCTTTGAGGTAAACGGAGAGGCTGCCGCTTCCGATCTTATGTATTACAGCGAGCATGAGATCGAGCGTATAGGCAGAGTTGCTTTTGAGACAGCACGCAAGAGAGGCAAAAAGGTACATTCGGTAGATAAGGCAAATGTGCTTGACTCTTCAAAGCTGTGGAGAAAGGTAATGCATAAGCTTGCAGAGGAATACAGCGATGTTGAATACAGCGATATTCTTGTAGATAATACCGCTATGCAGCTTATCAGAAATCCGGGTCAGTTTGATGTTATAGTAACAGAGAATATGTTCGGCGATATTTTGTCGGACGAGGCAAGTATGCTTACAGGCTCTATCGGTATGATGCCCTCTGCAAGTCTTTCTTCGGGTACTCTCGGAATGTATGAGCCTATTCACGGTTCTGCACCCGATATTGCAGGTATGAATATTGCAAATCCGCTTGGTACTATTTTGTCGGCTGCTATGATGCTGAGATACTCTTTCGATATGATCGAAGAGGCAGACGCTATCGAAAGAGCAGTAGACGAGGTACTGAACGAGGGTTACAGAACAGTTGACATTGCAGGCAAAGACGAGGGAATAACAAAGGTATCGTGCAGTGAAATGGGCGATCTTGTATGTTCAAAAATCTGATTTGTCGTTTTGATGAGAGGGATGACTAAATAATATGTTTACGCTTGAAAATGTATATCAGGCTTCATTTGTACTTAAAGATATTATCAGAAATACGGGGCTTATCCATGCATCGAAAATAAAGCCCGATGTAGATCTGTACATAAAGCCCGAAAATTTACAGGTCACGGGTTCGTTTAAGGTAAGAGGTGCAGCTTATAAAATTTCACAGCTTACGGCAGAAGAAAAGGCAAAGGGCGTAATAGCCTGCTCCGCAGGAAATCATGCTCAGGGCGTTGCTTTAGCCGCACAGAGAAACAAGATAAAATCAGTTATCTGTCTGCCCGATATGGCTCCTATCTCAAAGGTAGAGGCAACAAGAGCATTCGGCGCACAGATAGAGCTTGTAAACGGTGTGTATGACGACGCATATCAGCACGCATTAAAGCTTAAAGATGAATTAGGTCTTACCTTCATTCATCCGTTTGATGATGAATATGTAATTGCGGGTCAGGGTACTATCGCACTTGAAATACTCAACGATAACCCGAATGTAGAGGCTATCGTCGTACCTGTCGGCGGCGGCGGACTTATTTCCGGTATCGCTTATACGGTGAAAACACTTCGCCCGAATGTAAAGGTTTACGGCGTTCAGGCAGCAGGCGCACCGTCAATGGCAAACTCCGTAAAAGAGGGAAGTATTCTGACGCTTGACAGTGTTAAGACTATTGCAGACGGTATCGCAGTTAAACAGCCGGGTCAGAATACATTCGATATTTGCAGCAAGTATGTTGACGATATAGTTACAGTTACCGATGATGAAACTGCTACCGCAATTCTTACGTTAATGGAGAAACAGCGTCTTGTTGCCGAGGGCGCAGGCGCAGTATCGGTTGCGGCTGTAATGTTTGACAAGCTGCCTGTTAAGGGTAAAAATACCGTTTGTATCGTATCGGGCGGTAATATAGACGTAACGATACTTTCGAGAGTAATTGACAGAGGTCTGCTCAAATCGGGAAGATTGTGCAAGCTGTCTATCGCACTCACCGACAAGCCGGGTCAGCTAAGAGATATTTCGGCAATTATAGCAAGCTTTGGCGCAAATGTTGTTTCTGTAAACTACGAACACGCAGGCAAGGGAACAGACGTAAACAGTTGTATTATCAGCTTAGAGCTTGAAACGAAAAATTCACAGCACATCAAGCAGGTAAAAGAGGGTTTGACAAGTCAGGGGTTTGTACTTGTCTGATTCGCAATGCAGACTGTGCAAAAACCAACTAATAAGTTTTCGCTCAAGCCTTTTTCAAAAGGTCGGCGGAGTCCTTAACGAATAACGATATTAAAAAAGAGAGGCAATAGAAAATGGCAGAGAAAATATACACAAAAAATGCACCGGACGCAATAGGTCCGTATTCACAGGCAGTAAAGGTTGGCGGTCTTGTATTCACATCGGGTCAGATCGCAATTAATCCTGCAACAGGAACTGTTGAGGCACAGGGTATAGAGGCACAGACAGAGCAGATCTGCAAAAACCTGAGCGCAGTTTTAGAGGCATCGGGAACAAGCCTTGACAAGGCTGTAAAGACAGTATGCTTTCTTGCAGATATGGGCGATTTTGCAGCGTTTAACGAGGTATACGGAAAATACTTCACATCAAAGCCTGCACGTTCATGTGTTGCAGTTAAGTCATTACCTAAAAATGTATTGGCAGAGGTTGAGGTAATCGCCGAGGCTTGATAAAATAAAACGAAAGGGAGCAGCAAGCTATGAAATTAAACGGTTCGGAGATACTTGTAAAGGTACTCCTCGAAAATGAAGTAGACACCGTTTTCGGTTATCCGGGCGGTGCGGTACTCAATATTTACGACGCACTTTATAAAAACTCAGACAAGATCAAGCATTATACAACAGCTCACGAGCAGGGCGCATCTCATGCCGCAGACGGCTATGCAAGAGCCACAGGCAAAACAGGCGTTGTTCTTGCAACAAGCGGTCCGGGTGCTACAAACCTGGTTACAGGTATTGCAACAGCATATATGGACAGCGTTCCTATGGTTGCGATTACAGGTAACGTTGGTATTCCTCTTATCGGACGTGACAGCTTCCAGGAGGTATATATTACAGGTATTACACTTCCGATCACAAAGCATAACTTTGTTGTAAGAAGAGTTGAAGATCTCGCAGACATTCTCCGTCAGGCATTTAAGATCGCAATCAGCGGCAGACCGGGTCCCGTATTGGTTGACATTCCGAAGGATATTACAGCCGCAGTTACGGAGTATGAAGAGCGTCCGAAGCAGACACCCGAGAAGAACCCCGTGTTCAAGCTCACTGATTTTGACGAAATAGTTGACGTTATCAACAACGCACAAAAGCCTGTAATTTTCTTTGGCGGCGGTGTTAAGAACTCAAACGCAGGCAAGGTTATCGAGCGTATCATCAAGAAAGCAAATATCCCTGCAACTCATACAATGATGGCATCGGGTGTTCTGCGTTACGATATGCCCGAAAATCTCGGCTTGCTCGGTATGCATGGTTCTGTTGCCGCAAATAAGACAGTAAGTCAGGCAGATGTTGTAATTGCAGTAGGCAGCCGTTTCTCAGACAGAGTTGCACTTGCACCCTCGAAATTTGCGCCCAATGCAAAGCTTATACAGATAGATATTGACCAGAGCGAGATCGACAAGAACGTAAAGACAGACTACCACATTGTAGGTGAGGCTGAAGAGGTTCTCACAAAGCTTGAAGAGCGCATTAAAGAGAACAAGCATGAGGAATGGTTCAAAGAGATCAACTCCTTTGCAAGAGCTATTGCATATACTGAGGGCGACAACAAGCTCCACCCGAAAAAGGTAATGGACATCATCAGCGAGCTTGCAGGCGAAGACGGACTTTATGTAACAGACGTAGGTCAGCACCAGATGTGGGCAGCGCAGTATCTGCACCATGTTAAAGCCGAGAACTTCCTCACAAGCGGCGGTCTGGGTACAATGGGTTACGGTTACGGCGCAGCTATCGGCGCACAGATAGGCACCGGCAGAAAGCCGGTATTCCATATTACGGGCGATGGTTCATTCCATATGAACATGAACGAGGCTTGCACTGCTGCATCGTATAATTTACCGGTTATCTCGGTATGTCTTAACAACAGTGCATTGGGTATGGTAAGACAGTGGCAGAAAATGTTCTATGGCAAGAGATACTCACAGAGTGAGCCGAACAGAAAGACCGATTATGTTAAGGTTGCAGAGGGCTTTGGATTGAAGGGCTATTCCTGCAAGACGGAAGAAGAGTTCAGAGCCGCTGTTGAGGACGCTATGAAGTGCGGCGGTCCTGCATGGATAGAGTGCATTATTGACAGAGAAGAAAATGTTCTTCCGATGATCCCGAACGGCGGAACAGTTGACGATATGATCTGCGAATAAGGGGGAGCGAGTTATGAAAAAGACATATTTAAGTTTGCTTGTAGATAACCACGAGGGTGTACTCACAAGATTATCTTCACTGTTCGTTCAGCGTGGATTTAACATAGACAGTCTAACTGTTTCTGCAACAAATGACGAAACTCTTTCAAGAGTAACAATTGCCACTTCCGGCGATGAAGAAGAGATAAAGCAGATAGTAAATCAGACAAAGAA
>JAFOMO010000257.1 GCA_017418905.1 Clostridia bacterium
ATAAGGAACTGTTCATCAATAACTTTTAATTTCTGCTTGTCCGATTTGCCCTGCACAGCGTTAAATTTTCTTGAAATACGTCAGTATTCCTGCGAAAATTTGCCTCGTGCAGAACAAATTGTCCTAAGCATAAATTTAAAAATTATTTCTTCACAGTTCCTAAATTAACAAAGCATTTTTGTGAAACGAGGATAAAATGATGGATAATGAAATTAATCAAGGTATTCCCGAATCCAGAATCATAGATGTTGACTTGGATAAAGAAATGCGAAAATCATTTCTCGATTATTCAATGTCTGTTATTGTGAGCCGAGCTTTGCCTGATGTAAGAGATGGTTTAAAGCCTGTTCACAGAAGAATATTATACGCAAAATATGAAAATAATATTTTGCCTAACTCTCCTTATAAGAAGTGCGCAACCACCGTTGGTGACGTGTTAGGTAAGTACCACCCTCACGGCGACGCATCTGTATATGACGCACTTGTAAGACTTGCACAGGATTTCAGTATGAGATATATGCTTGTTGACGGTCACGGAAACTTTGGCAGCGTTGACGGAGATCCGCCTGCTGCTTACCGTTATACAGAATCGAGAATGAGCAAAATATCTGTTGAGATGCTGCGTGATATAGACAAGGATACAGTCGATTTTGTACCTAACTATGACGACTCGAGAACCGAGCCGTCTGTACTGCCTACAAAATTCCCGAATCTTCTGGTAAACGGAAGTACAGGTATTGCAGTTGGTATGGCTACAAATATACCGCCGCATAATCTCAGTGAAGTAAGCGACGCTATTTGTCACTTGGTCGAAAATCCTGATGCCGAGCTTGCCGAAATAATGGAGTTTATTAAAGGCCCCGATTTTCCGACGGGCGGTATTATAATGGGCAGAAGCGGTATAAGAGCCGCTTACGCAACGGGAAAAGGCAAGATCAATGTTCGTGCTAAGACAGAGATAATCGAGGCTAAAAACGGCAGACATAAAATAATCGTTACAGAGCTGCCGTATCAGGTAAATAAAGCAAAGCTTATTGAAGCTATTGCAGATTATGTAAAAGACAAGAAGATCGAGGGTATTACGAATATCGAAGATCACTCCGACAGAAACGGAATGCATATCGAGATAGACGTAAAAAGAGAAGTTGACCCGAATATCGTACTCAACAATCTGTTCAAGCTTACGCAGATGCAGTCTACATTCGGCGTTATTATGATCGCTATTGTAAACGGCGAGCCTAAGCTTTTGCGCCTTAAAGATATTCTTGAAAAGTATATCGAATTTCAGATCGAGATAATAACAAGAAGATCAATATTTGAGCTGAAAAAGGCAAAAGACAGACTTCACATTCTCGAAGGCTTGAAAATTGCGCTTGATTTTATAGACGAGGTTATTTCAATAATCAGGGCAAGCAAAGATCAGGTATCTGCAAAGGCTGCTTTAAGCGAGCGTTTCGGGCTTGATGATGTGCAGACGCAGGCTATTGTAGATATGCGTCTGGGACGTTTGACAAACCTTGAAAGAAATAAGATCGAAGAAGAAATAGCAAGTCTTAATGATAAAATTACCGATCTTAACGAAATAATAGAGAGCGATACAAGAAAGCGTACTATTATAAAAGAAGAGATAACAGAGATCAGAAATAAATACGGTGACGAGAGAAGAACAGAGATATGCGAGATAGACGGTGAGCTTGATGATGAAGAGCTTATTCCGAGAGAGGATTGTGTTCTTACATTGACAAATCTCGGTTATATCAAGCGACTTACCGTTGATACTTATAAGCTGCAAAAGAGAGGCGGAAAGGGTATAACGGGTGTTGGCAAGCGTGAAGAAGAGGTTGCAACAGATATGTTTGTAATTAACAGTCACGACTATGTTATGTTCTTTACAAATCTCGGCAAGGTATACAGAATAAAATGCTATCGTATTCACGAGGGCAGCAGAACCTCAAAGGGTATGCATATCGCAAATATACTTCCGCTTGAAAAAGACGAGCGTGTAAGCTCTATGATAAGAGTACCGAGCTTTGAAGAAGAAAAAGAGAGTTATCTTGTAATGATAACAAAGCAGGGCTTCATCAAGAGAGTAGAGTTGAGTCTTTTCAGCAATATCAGAAAGGGCGGTATGAGAGCGTTAGAGCTTAACGAGGGCGATGAGCTTTCGTGGGTTCGCCTTACAGACGGTAAACAGCAAATGCTTGTTGCAACAAAGCTCGGCAAAGCTATAAGATTTGATGAGCGTGATGTTCGTGCAATGGGCAGAAATGCAAGAGGAGTATATGCTATTAGACTCAGTGAGGGCGACTCTGTTATAGGTATGTCAATTTTGCGTGAGGGCGGTTATGTTCTTACGGTATCCGAGACAGGCTTCGGCAGACTTAGCAATATTGACGATTATCGTATTCAGTCAAGAGGCGGTCTGGGTATTCTCAATTATCATACCGAGCGTTTCGGAAATGTTGCGGCAATTAAGGTTGTCGATCTTGATGATGACGTTATTCTTATTTCGGATAACGGTACTATTATTCGTATAATCGCAAGCTCTATAAGAATTTGCGCAAGACCGAGCAAGGGTGTTACCGTAATGAAGGTTGCAGAGGGTTCAAAGGTAGTGTCTATTGCAAGAACTCCGCATGAAGAAAGCGACGACGCAGAACAGGCAGATAATACAAAAGAGGAAACTTCGGAAGAGATTTCCACAGAAAAAGAAAACGATGTTGAAAATCAGGAAGAATCTGAAACATAAATAACAAAGAAAACATAGAATTTCTTGACATATATAATATGTTGGGAAATTCTATGTTCTTATAAATAGGAGAGTAATAGAATGTTAGAGTTTGAAGAATATAACGGTCATAAGCTGTATTATGATATTGGAGATATAACAAAGCTTGATGTTGACTGCTTAGTAAATGCCGCAAACAGCTCTTTGCTTGGCGGCGGAGGAGTTGACGGGGCAATTCATCGTGCCGCAGGCAGAGGTCTGCTTAAAGAATGCAGAACGCTGAACGGCTGCAAAACAGGTCAGGCTAAGATCACTAAGGGGTATAACTTAAAAGCGCATTATGTTATACATACGGTAGGACCTGTATACAGCGGCAGTAAGAGTGACAGTGAAAAATTGTCGGGCTGCTATAAAAATTCGCTTGATCTTGCAAGAGTGTATGATATACACAGCATTGCTTTTCCTGCAATTTCAACCGGTGTATACGGTTATCCGAAAGATAAGGCTGCAAAAGTTGCTTTAAGCACAATTGCGCATTGGCTTGACGAAAACGAGGATTATGATATAAAAATAATTATGAGCTGTTTTGATGAATATACCGCAAAGATATATAAAATGGTAATTTCAGAAAATTAAGGAGTATGTCGGAATGATACATACCACTGTAAAAAAAGAAGGATTTGAGGGTGTATTATATCCTGCACAATATCGTTATGACAAGGTAATGATAGTTGTGTCTGGTTCAAACGGCGGTATAAAGCTGACAAAGCAGTTTGCGCAGATATATGCTAATCATGGTATTCCTGCGTTGGCGGTTGCATTTTTCGGTACAAAACAGACAGGAAAAAACCTCGACAGAGTACCTCTTGAATACATAGAAAATGCGATAAAGTGGCTGAAATCGAGGGGCTATAACAAGATAGGCATAGACGGTGCGTCAAAGGGCAGTGAGCTTGCTCTTTTGTGTGCGTCTGAGTTTGAGAAAATATCTTGTGTTATTGCAAGAGTACCGTCATACTTTGTAAGCGAAGGTTTGGTTGCTTGCGGAAAATCGAAAAAGCCCTCGGGCACATCATGCTGGAGCTATAAGGGAGAAGAGCTTTCTTATGCACCCTACAACTACCGCAGCTTTAACCTGCCTAAGATAATAGCAGAGGAAAAAGAGCTTCACCTTATTACGATAAATAAAGAAAAAACGGTCAGGAAAGAAAATATCATACCTGTAGAAAATATTAAAGGTCCGGTGCTTTTATTATCAGGTAAAAATGACGTTGTGTGGCCGTCATATGACAGCAGCGTATATATAGAAAAAAGACTGAAAGAAAATAACTTTCAATATCCGTATAAGCATATCGCATTTGAATATATAGGTCATGTAATGACAGATGAAATTTCGTGGATATATAAACTTGCGTTTAAAGATGAACGGCGGTATAAAGAAGAATGTAAAAAAGAGCGTGTTCGTTTATCGCTTGCGATTATCGACTGGACAGAGAATGTCTGGTAGAGTTAAGGAAACACTGATAAATCCAGTGCCCGTATCGCTTAGATTAATAATAAAAAAATCCCAATAGTTCGTAGGAATCGATCTATTGGGAATAATTTTATATATTTTTCTTGATAGTCAGAATATTTTTTCCGTCCTTGTACTCATAGTTTACAAGATCCATACTCTTTTTAACCAAGAAGATACCCATACCGCCTATCGGTCTGTCTTCAACAGAAAGGCTTGTATCGGGATCGCTTTTGGCAAGAGGATCGTAAGGCTTGCCGTTATCAATAAAGGTTATCTCTACCGAGAGAGGGTCTTTGATAACGTCAACAAGTACGGAGGCATAGCCTGTTTCGGGGTTATAAGCATAGTGAGCGATGTTTACAAAGAGTTCTTCAACAGCTAAGTCAATTGCCATTTGCTGCTTCATACCGCAGCCGTACTCTTCAAGCTGTTCATCTACAAATTGTATTACGGAATCTAAATTTTGCGGGGTGGCTTCTATTTTCAGTTCTTTCATAATAATTATCCTCCAATATATCTGATACAGAGCATTGTAATATCATCAGATTGTTCTGCGCCTTCTGTAAATAAGGCAATATCATCTCCTACTGTTTTGCATACAGACTTAACGATCTCGTCTTTTTGGAACTCACCCGAATATTTATCTCCGAATGACAATATTTCTTTCAGTCTGTCTTCACCATATTGTTCCTCGTTTACGTTCATAGCTTCTGTAACACCGTCTGTATATAAAAACAGCATATCGCCCTTTTCAAGCTGAACTGTCTGTTCTTTATAACGTACACCGTCCATGCCTGCAAGCATAAGACCCGGTTTCAAGACAACATACTCTGCTTTTCCGTTTCGTATCAGTACGGGCGGATTATGTCCTGCGTTTGCCACACGAACAAGACCGCTGTTTACATCAAGATAACCGAGCCAGGCTGTTACAAACATTTCTGCGTCATTGCCTTCACAAAGCTTCTCATTAGCCATTGTGAATACCTCGGCAGGAGAGTTATCGTTTTCGGCAAGGCTTTTTATAACAGTTTTTGATGTCATCATAAACATTGCGCCGGGAATACTCTTTCCCGATACATCAGCGATCAGGAATCCGAGAGTATCATCATTGAGCATATAGAAGTCGTAAAAATCACCGCCTACCTCTTTTGCGGCATTCATGCTTGCGAAAAGCTCAAATTCCGGTTCGGAAGGAAATTCGTTTGGCAGTGCAGATGTTTGAATTTCTTTTGCAATAGACAGATCGGCTTCAATTCGAGCTTCCATTATTGCGGCAGCTGCGGCAAGATCTTTTGCTTCAATCGCCTCGTTTGTAGCGTTGATATTCTTTATGATAACCGAAAAAGCCCAAATAAAAAGATATACGATAATAATTGAATACAGGAATATCAAAGTACATTCAAGTGTATTTACAAGCTCCATTGTTACCACAGAAAATATATTGTAGTATAATGTAAATACTGTAAGCGGAACTGTAAAAAGTCTTGAATTGATCTCTAATTTTTTATCTGTCAGCTTTGATAAAGAATAAATAAAGAATCTATAAACAAGGAATGCTGCAAGATATAATGCTAAGAATCCTGCAATATCTACAAAAATGCTGTAATCCGGCGCATTCTCGGAACTGCTTATATCGTTTTTCATCATGAGTGAAAGTATAACGCTGTACATCATAGTGACAAACGATACGAGTATTCTGTTTTGTGTTTGGAGTTTTTTACCTATCAGGTCTGAGATCAGGAATATCAGTAAGATATAAAACAGTGTGCAGAACAAAGAAACATAGCCGCGATAAACGACAAGATCCATATTCAGCTTTTCTCTTAAATTCAGAGAACTAATAACAAGTGCAACCGAAAGGAAAGATATAAGATACAGAAAAACCGGATTTGATATGAAAGTCATAAAGAAGAGTTTGACCTTGCTTATATTTCCTTTCCAAAAGCATTTTTTGATAGAAACATAGTACAGAATAACAAATACTACTGTTAAGCCGTAGCTTAAAATGCTATTGACTATTTCTAAAACGTGTAATAGATTACTGTTCATAGTTACTCCACGTTAAATGGTTTCAATATCCATAACATCTGAAAGTCCTGTAAGATTGAATACCTCCATAACAGGTTCTGTTACATTGATAATCTTCATACTGCCTTTCTTTTTCATTATTTTAGCAGATGAAAGCAAAATACGCAGTCCTGCCGAAGCCATATAATCAAGCTTTTCAAAATCAAAAACAAGCTCGGTAACACCTTCAACATTATCTTTCATTGCCTTTTCAAGCGCAGGTGCCGTATTTGTGCTAAGCTTGCCTTCAACACCTAAAATAAGCTTTGCGCCTTCTTTTTGAACGTTTACATTCATAACGATTTCCCCTTTCTGAAAATTAAAAATAAAAACTATATGTTGATATATCAAACAGTTTATATTATGTTTAATAATTATAACATATTTTCTTTGATTTTGCAATTGTTATATAACACTTTGACAGTATATTTTTGTATAATAAAAAAATCCCGATAGATCAGAATAATTGACCTATCGGTTTTGAAGTGTATCAACCTGTATATCTTATACACAGCATTGTAATGTCATCAGATTGTTCTGCGCCTTGCGTAAATGTGTCAATGTCGTCTTTTACTGTTTTACATACAGACTCTACTATCTCATTTTTTGAAAATTTACTCGAATACTTATCTCCAAAAGACAATATCTCTTTTAACCTGTTTTCTCCGTATTGTTCCTCTTGTACGTTCATAGCTTCGGTAACGCCGTCCGTGTATAAAAACAGAATATCGCCCTTCTGAAGCTGTACTGTCTGTTCTTTATAACGTACACCGTCCATACCTGCAAGCATTAAACCCGGTTTTAATATTATGTATTCCGCTTTTCCGTTTCGTATAAGTAACGGCGGATTATGCCCTGCGTTTGCCACACGCACCAGACCGGTATTAATATCGAGATAACCGAGCCACGCCGTAACAAACATTTCAGCTTCGTTGCCGTCGCATAGTTTTTCGTTTGCCAGGGTGAATACATCGGCAGGTGGATTTCCTTTTTCGGCAAGGTTTTTTATAATAATTTTCGAGGTCATCATAAACATTGCGCCGGGAATACTTTTTCCCGATACGTCTGCAATGACAAACCCGAGAGTGTTGTCATTAAGCATATAGAAGTCATAGAAATCTCCGCCTACCTCTTTAGCGGCGTTCATGCTTGCGAAAAGCTCAAATTCCGATTTATCCGGAAACGGCGGAAATACATTAGGCAGTGCAGATGTTTGTATTTCTTTTGCAATGGAGAGGTCTGCTTCGATCCTTGTTTCCAAAATTGCGGCGGCAGAAGCTATGTCTTTTGCTTCTATTGCCTCATTGGTGGCATTGATATTCTTTATGATAACAGAGAAAGCCCAGATAAAAAGAAACAATATTATTGTAGAAAACAGATTAATAAGAATAGAGCAGGTAATATTTTCATTATAGATCATAACTGTTGCAAAGACGTTGTAAAACAATGTGAATACTGTCAGCGGTAATATAAACAGTCTTGAATTTATTTCTCTTCTTTTGTCTGTGAGCTTTGAAAGCGCATTTATCAGGAATTTGTAGATAAGGAAAATTCCGATATATAAAACCAAATAAGCTAAAATATCAAAAATAATACTGTATTCTGATGAATTTGGCAGCTCGAATATCTCTGTTTTGAACATCATTGAGAAAAAAATACTATACATCAGAATAACAAACGCAACGAGTGCTTTATTCGATGCTTTAAGTAATCTGCCTATCAGATTGGAAAGCAAAAAGAGAACTGACAGATATAAGAACATTGCAGGAAAAGTGCATAAGGCAATATAATAGTAATGCTCCAAATTAAATCTTTCTTCGATATGAAAAGGATATAAGAGATCGGCTATTGCGTTTAGCGATAGTATGAAGATCAGAATAGGATTTGAAACCAAACATATAAGAAATAATGTTATCCTGCTGATGCTTCCTTTCCAAAAGCATTTTTTCAAAGACGCATAGTATGCTATAATAATTGTAAAAAGTAACCCATAGCTGATTATCTGATCGAACAAGTATAATATATTATAAAGAGTTTCATTCATAATTATCACACAAAACCGTTTCAATATCTGTAATATCTATCAGGCTGTAAAGAGCGAATACCTTGTATAAACTGTTTTGATGTATAACTTTATCCATATTTATCGTCCCTTTTAAGTGAAAAAAACAATTTTACTTTGTTATTATATCACAGATATAATAATATTACAATTGTGATATTACAGAAATTTTATTGCTTTTTTACTTTTTTAGAAAGAAAAACAAATCTTATGTTATTTTACATTTTTCAAGAATTTCTCGATTATAGCATTTACCTTTTCCGGTTCGTCGGTATTTGAATTATGCCCTGCTCTCTTTATCCATTCAATAGGAATATTTGTATTTTTGTGCCACGCTTTATTATACCTTATACAAGAACCTGCCTGATCTTTTTCTCCGCATATGAGTAAAGCAGGACACTTTATTTCATACGGAAGATCGGCTTCCATAGCCTCTGCAAGCATTCTGAATCCGTGACCGCTTATTTTTGAGTACCTCACTTGATCGTTGTCGTATGTCATCATCATTCTATACATAAGCTCTCTTCCGTACACGGATTGTGCAACTCCATTAGTCCCGGATTTTAAAAGTGATCTCCACGGATAATGAAGATAAACAGGCTCCATTCTTTTCAGCAGCCATATTTCGGCAGCCGTTACATATTTTCTTTGCAAAGGTGCAGAGTCGATAGAAACAAAGCCTTTCAGCTTATCGGGGAAAAGCTGAGAATACATCTGCCCTACATATCCGCCCATAGATTGACCTATTATTACAGGGTTTTCTATTCCATCTTGTATAAAGATACCGTCAAGCCACTCTGCCTTGTCTTTCAGATCGAAAGAAAAATCAAACGGCCACGAGGCGGCATGTTCGGGTGGATCCCACACAAGAACACGGTATTTATCTTGAAAGTATTCGATCTGCTTTTCAAACAGTGTATGATCTGCTGTCAAGCCCGGTAAAAATATCAGGCATAAAGAGGTGCTTTTTTCGTTTATCCAATAATGGATATTTCCGCATTTTGTTTCAAAGATTTTTTCTGTCATATTTTTTCCCATTAAACAATTATTTCGGCTCTGCTTCCGCCTGTTCTCTCTTTTCTTACAACTATCTGATTATCAATTTTTTCTTTCAGTTCTCCAATGTGAGATATGATCGCAACCAAGCGGTTACCTTCTGTAAGGTCGGTAAGTGTATTTATTGCCATACGCAGAGATTCTTCATCAAGAGAACCAAAGCCCTCGTCAACAAACATAGTATCAAGCCGGATTCCGCCTGCGGAAGATTGTATTTCATCTGACAAACCGAGAGCAAGTGCCAAAGACGCTTTAAACGATTCACCGCCCGAAAGTGTTTTAACGCTTCTTTCACTGCCGTTGTAGTGGTCTATAACATCAAGGTCAAGTCCCGCCTGGCTTTTTTTGTTTTCTGCCTCTGATTTTCTTTTAAGCTCATACTGTCCGCCCGACATTACCATAAGACGAGTATTAGCTCTTGATATTATCCTGTCAAAATACGTCATCTGAATATACGTTTCAAGCATGATCTTTTCTTTGCCTTCGATCTTGCCGTTTGCGGTTCTTGAAAGAGAATCTATCATCTTCTGTTTTGCTTCGATCTTAGATATGGATTCCGATCTTTCTTTTATTTTTGAAAGAGCATTGTTATTTCTGTTTATTCTGATAGCTATTTTCTCTTTTTCTGTTGTGTCGCTTTGCTTTTGTTTTGAAACATCGGCAAGCTTTTGTTTTTCTGCTTCAATGTCGCACTCTTCCTTGTCTTTCAGCATTTTGCTTGTTTCAGCAATTGCAGAGTTAAGCCTTTCTATGCTTTTTTCGCATTTGTTAAGATTTTCTTCTGCTGTCTTTATACTTTTTTGTATAGTGTTCCTTTCTCTTGTAAGCTTGTCTATTTCATTTTGAGCTGCCTCTTTTGATTCAAAGCCGAGTTTTTTCTTTATCTCTTCGACTTTTTCCTCTTCATTCTTCTTTGATGTTGAAAACTTCGCAAGAGTTTCTCTGCTCTCCCCTATTTGTTTCATAAAACTTTCGAGGTTTTTTTCTTTTTGGGGGATTATTACGTCAACAAGCTTTTGACGGCGTTCTGCGTTTGCTTTAGCTTGACTTCTTTTTTGCTCTATCAAACTTAGCTTGCTGTCTGTTTCTTTTTTCTTTTCGTATAAAGCTTTTGCAATATCCTCAAATACAGTGTTTTCAAAAAGCTTTTGAGCTTCCTTATTCAAAACTTCTGTCTTTTCTGATATTTTTGTGCGTAACTCGCTTGCTTTTTCGCTTGCCAGTGTTGATTGCTTTTCGGCTCTGTCTTTTTCTTTCTTTATCTTTTCAAGCTCTGCTTTTGTTGGTGCAGCAGACGATTTTTTCGCAGGCTGCGGATGTGTTAACGAGCCGCAAACGGGGCATGGTCTGCCCTCTTGCAGAGTTTCTGCGAGAATGCCTGCCTGTTCGTCTAAGTACGCTTTATTTTTTTCGTCGTACTCATTTTTTATAGCTTCGGCATATTCTGATTTTGTTTTGTAGTCGTTTTGTTTAGCCGTCAATTCTTTTTCGAGAAGTGATAATTCGTCTGCCTTTGCTTGTACATCGGCAATAGACTGTTTTGTTTCGTTGAGTGCTTTTATCTCATGATCGGCATTAATAACATCTTCGTTGGCTTTTTCGTAAGAGGTGCTTTCCTGCTTTAATTTTTCTATCTCGTTTTTAAGCTTTTCCGCTTTTTCCGACATACTAACAATATCACTATTAGTGGTTGAAATTTTGTTTTTATATTGTTCGGCTTTTTTTGCGGCGGTATTAAGCTCATCAAAAAGAGGAAGCTCCGAGTTTATAGCGGCGATCCTGTCTGTAAGCTGTGATATTCTGGGTTCGTTCTTCTTCTGAGTATCGAGATCGGCTTTTGCGGCAATATGTTTTTGCTTTTCCTCTTCAAGCTTTTTCTCGTTTTCTCTCAATGATTTTTCTGCATTTTGATGTACTTTTGCTTTTTCGATCCGTTTTGTAAGAGTTGTTATCTCGTTTTCTTTTTCAGAGAGCGATTTGTCAAGAGCTTTTGTTTTTTCAGTATCGGAATTTATTATCTCTTCAATCAATGACACTGCTTCGGGAGTAGGAGTATTCCCCGACTTTGCGTGTTCTGCTCTTACAAAAAAATCGCTGTAAGGCTCGCATTCAATATCGCTTATGAATAGGTTTATACTGTTTTTAAGCTTGTCGTATTCGTTTGAAAGATCATTAGCTTCATTCTTCAATCTATCTTGCAGTCTGTTGTAATTTTTTGTATGAAACAGCTTTTGAAAGATAAGCTTTCTGTTATCGGTAGTATCTAACAAAAGCTTTAAAAAGTCGCCCTGAGCGATCATAGCTATTTTTGTAAACTGGTTTTTGTCAACGCCCATGATCTCAATGATCTCTTTATTGACTTCTTTCGGTTTGGTTGTTACTCTTCCGTCGGGATAATGAAGCTCTGCGTCTGCCGCCTTTGAAGTAAAGCCCTCTCCCCTTGCTTTTGGGCGCATATATGCAGGGTTACGCTTAACGTAATATTCCTTTCCGCCGTACTCAAAAGTAAGCTCAACAAAAGTAGGTGTTTCGGGTTTGGCATATTTTGAACGGAACATATCCGATTCTCTGCTGTCGCCGCTGGGTTCTCCGTAAAGCGCAAATGTTATTGCGTCAAAAATAGTTGTTTTTCCTGCTCCCGTATCTCCCGTGATAAGATACAGCCCTTTTGTACCCAATAGATCAAGGTCTAACTTTGTTTCTCCGGCATAAGGGCCGAAAGCCGACATTACAAGCTTTAAAGGTCTCATATTTGTTCCTCCCATATTTCTTCTATCAGATCACTTATGTACTTTGTTTGTTCCGATGTCATATCAATACCGTTTTGCAGCTTAAAGAACTCCTCAAACAACTGTGACGGACTTTTATGTTCAATATTATCTATGCCGTTTATTTCTGCTTGATGACGTGTTCTTTCGTTGTCGTAATCAAGCTTCATCAGATTTTTATATATACTTCTGAGCTTGTCGAGAACATTGGGAATATCTTCTTCATCAGTCAATGTGATATGTATATAATCCTCTTTGTATGTTGTTCCGTCATAAAAGCTTTTAAGCGTCAATTCGTCATAGTTTTTTCTAAGCTCTGCCATATCACGCAGAGGTTTCAGCGGTACGGTATATACATTTACATTTCCCTTTTCTTTAAGTTCAACGACAGTTACCGATTTTTCATAGCGAGCTTCCGAAAACGAGTATTTCAGCGGTGAGCCGCAGTAGCGTATTTTGTTTTTCTCAATATTCTGTGGTCTGTGAATGTGACCGAGTGCGGTATAATCGAAATCTTTAAAACTTTCTGCGTCTACGTTTTCTGTGCCGCCTACCGATATTTCTTCCGAGTCCGAGCGAAGTGCGCCTGTAACAAACTGATGTGACACAAGTATATTTCTTATGTTTTTGTCAATGTTCATTTCATTTATAGCAACATTCAAAGCGTCTGTGTATGATTCTATATTTTCTTCGGGGAAAAAACGTCTTACATGTGCAGGCTTAATGAAAGGCAGAAGATAAACGGCTGCTTTTCCGTATTCGTCCTCTATCTCGCATTTGTCGGGTCTACCGTTATATACGGAAGAAAAATGTATTCCGCTTGCGTTCATTATACGGTTGCCGAATGCAAGACGCTCGGGCGAATCGTGGTTTCCGCTTATAATATAGACCTGAAGTTTTCTTTCTGCAAGCTTAACGAGAAAATCATCAAACAATTCAACTGCTTCGCCGGAGGGTACAGACTTGTCGTAAACATCGCCGGCAATAATAATGCCGTCGGGGTTTTCGTTGTCGAT
>JAFOMO010000258.1 GCA_017418905.1 Clostridia bacterium
TTAAACAAACTTTACTTTTTGCACAGTCTGAATGAAACGATCAAACAATAGCCGCTGTATCAATTGACAAATTATGAATTTTATGCTATAATCTGCATATTATACACAAAGAGAGTTTTTCTTCCACGCAGTTTCACTAAGGAACTGTTCATCAATAACTTTTAATTTCTGCTTGTGTTAAATTTTCTTGAAATACGTCAGTATTCCTGCGAAAATTTGCCTCGTGCAGAACAAATTATCCTAAGCATAAGTTTTAAAGTTATTTCTTCACAGTTCCTAAGGATATGGGGTATTCTCCAATGAAAATCAAAAAAAAGTTTAAAAGACTGCTGAGAACACATTTTGTTAAAGAGATCGTTTCTTTTGGTCAGTCGATGGGGAAGAGCTATGTTGCTCCAAATTCTGCAAGCATAGCTTTTTACTTTTTTATATCAATGATACCGTTGTTTATCCTGCTGTGCTCTCAGCTGCCTTTAACAGGTATCAGCAAACAAGAAATGACAGTTGCCGTTACTTCTGTAATGCCCGAAACGGTGCGCAGCTTTATTTCTTCTATAATATCGCAGGCTTATGATTCGAGAACGGGTATATTTTCCTTTTCAATGGTGATATTGCTTTGGTCATCATCAAAGGGAGTGTTAGCACTTATACGTTCTCTTGATATTGTTTATGATGTGCGTGACAGCCGTAACATCATTAATATGTATATGTTTTCTATTTTCTATACTGTGTGCTTTCTTTTTGCTGTCAGTGGTTCGCTTGTTCTTTATACAAAAGAGATCACAGCAGAAGACATTATTCTTTCAACTATGCCGTCAGAACCGATCTACGGAAAGCTTGTTGGATTTATCAAGGATTTTGACGTTGTCGCAGTTGGTACGCTTATTGCGACTATAGTATATAAAGTTGCTCCGGCAGGAAAACGAAAATTTGCTGCTCAGATCCCCGGTGCATTGTTTGCGTCTCTTGCAATATCAATGTTTACTTCATACTTCGCCTCATACAGCAAAGGGAAAAATATTTATACCTCATTCTACGGCAGCTTAACAACTGTAACTATGCTGCTTATCTGGTTTTATACCTGTGTAAATCTTTTTCTGATGGGTGCTGTTATAAATTCGCATTACCATGTTCAAATTGAATTTATGCTTGATACTGTTATGAAAAAATTAACTCCCGAAAAAAAGCCAAAAAAGAAAGACGCAAAGAATGTTGTAGCGTTGTTTTTTCACGGTTTACAAAGAAAATAGATATACCGCCGCTAAAAAATGCGGCGGTCTTTTTTAGGAAACACTGATTAAATCGAGTGCCCGTATCGCTTAGAATTTTTTAGGCAAATTGTACGTAAATCACGCAGGAATACTGACGTATTTCAAGTGATTTGAGTGCAATTTGACAATAAAAGGCAAGCGACAGGGGTACTCAGTCCGTAGGACGTGATTTATTCAGTGTTTCATTAACAAATGATTCTTCTTTTTTTAGGTTTTCTCGGTCTGCCGGGGCATTTTACGAGTATCGTATCTTCACCGATCAGACAGATACTTCCCCACGGTATAACCAAGTCGTCATGTCTGCCCAGTATGCCGAAAAGCTTAGGTCTGCCGTATATTATTATCGAGATAAGACAAGCATTTTTTGTGTCGATCTCAACGTCATCAACAAAGCCAAGCCTCATTCCGTCTGATTGATTAATAACCTCTTTGTGCCGTAACTCGGCTATTCTACAGCTCAAAATATCACCTCTTTTTTGTAAATATATGAGTGTTTGAGTACATTTATACTCTATGACACCTTTATATAGAAATATTTCTGTTTTTTCGTTTGTCCATAATCAGTGTGTTGATATTATTTATTAATTGTGGTATAATATAACAAGGGAATGTAATACTGATCTCTGATTAAAAGCTTTATAAAGATTTTTCGAGGATGATTGTCGCAAGACGAGGAAGTGACCGCAGGAATACTGACGTATTTCAAGGTTGATGACGATGTATTGCGGAAATCAGACCGAAAAGAATTAGAGAGCAGTATAAAATGAAAGGAAGAGAATTTGTGGTAAGAATTTTATTTCTGTGTACGGGCAATACTTGCAGAAGTCCTATGGCGCAGAAAATATTTGAACAGATCTGCTCTGAAAGACACATTGACGCAGAGTGCAGAGGCGCAGGCATAGCGACATTTACGGGTGCGCCTGCAAGCGATAACGCCGTAACGGTTATGAAAGAAATAGGAATTGATCTTTCTTCATACAGATCAACTGCAATTACAGCTCTTGATCTTGAAAGCTTTGATCTTTTTGTACCAATGACATACTCGCATATTTTATGCTTGATCGAACTGGGAGTAAACAAAAATAAAATTTACGATCTCGGAAAAGATGTATCAGACCCGTATAATAAAAACCTTGACTGTTATCGACAGACCCGTGATGAGCTTAAAGTCTGTATGGAGCAGTTAGCCGATTTTATAGAGGGAGAGCTTTCAGAGAAGAACTGATATTCTTTGCTGTTTGTGTATAAGACTATGAATAATTCTGTAAACATCGAAAAATTAAAGCGTGAACATATCGAAGGCGTGGCGCAGATTGAAAATGTCTGTTTTTCGGAGCCGTGGAGTACAGGTGCGTTTGAAAGTGAGATCAATAATGAGAATGCCTTTTTTTACATAGCAAGTGTTGATAACATAATTGCAGGCTATATGGGATTTCATACCGTACTTGACGAGGGCTATGCGGCGAATATCGCTGTTTTGCCCGAATACAGGCGGCAGGGCATTGCAAGCGCACTAATGCAAAATGCCGTGAATATATGTAAAAGCGTTCCTCTTTCGTTTTTGTCGTTAGAGGTTCGCATATCAAACGGTGCGGCGATTGCTTTGTATGAGCGTTTCGGATTTAAAATCGTAGGTGAACGAAAAAACTTTTATTCGTCACCGAAAGAAAATGCTTATATTATGACGCTTTATTTTGATAGATAGTTGTTCGGAGGTGATAACATGGTTATTTTAGCAATAGAAAGCTCCTGTGACGAAACGGCTGCCGCAGTTGTTGAGGACGGCAGAAGGGTTTTATCAAATGTTGTTGTGTCGCAGGTAGCGGAGCATAAATTATATGGGGGAGTAGTACCCGAAATTGCGTCAAGACGTCATGCAGAGGCAATAGTCGGAGTTGTTGACGAGGCTCTTTTGCAAGCCGGTAAAACCCTTTCCGATTTAGACGCTGTATCAGTTACTTATGCGCCCGGGCTTATCGGTGCGCTGCTTGTAGGTGTAAACTTTGCAAAGGGGCTGTCGTTTGCCGCAAGCAAGCCGCTTATCCCCGTTCACCATCTGAGAGGGCATATAGCGTCAAATTATATTACACACGCCGATCTGAAACCGCCGTTTTTGTGTCTGGTGGTATCGGGCGGACACAGCCATATAATTGCGGTAGATGATTATACAAAAATGAAAATAATAGGCAGAACTCGCGACGACGCTGCCGGCGAGGTATTCGACAAGGTTGCAAGAACTATGGGTATGCCGTACCCGGGCGGTATAAATCTTGATAAGACCGCACAAAACGGCAATGAAAAAGCTTTTGTACTGCCGCACCCCCGTGTAGCTGAGTCACAGTATGATATGAGCTTTTCGGGCTTGAAAACAGCGGCGATCAATATTATACATAACGCTTCTCAGAAGGGTGAAAATGTTGATACCGCCGATCTGTCCGCATCATTTCGTAAGGCTGTTGTAGATTGTCTTACCGAAAAGCTGATGAAAGCCGCAGATGATTTCGGGTATAAGAAGATCGTACTTGCAGGCGGCGTATCTGCAAATTCACTTTTGAGAGAGCAAACTGAAAAGCTTTGCCGACAAAAGAATATCGAGGTATATATGCCGGAGCTGAAATACTGCGGAGATAATGCCGCAATGATTGGCGCACAGGCATATTATGAATATCTGAGCGGAAATACTGCGGCTGCCGATCTTAATGCTGCCGCAACAAAGTCTATTGAAGAAGGTTAAGGAGTGCTAATATGTATTATGTAATGTCTGATATAAACGGCTGCTATGACAAGTTTATCGAAATGACCGAAGATATTTTAGGCTTGGAGGAGGACGACACACTCTATCTTCTTGGAAATATTATCGGTTCGGATGAAAACTCTGTTAAGCTGCTTAAAGAAATAGCCGATATGGTGAATGTGTATCCTATAATGGGTGTAAACGAATATGCGGCTTACAACGCATTAAAGAGCCTTAACAAGGACCTTTCGGACGGCAAAGACTATACGTCTTTATCGCAGGAAACACTTGACGCTATGGCGAAGCTTAATGAGCTTGGCTGCCGTAAGCTTGCAGAGGATTTTCTGAAGCTGTCCGATGATGAAAGAAACGATTTTATAGATGTTTTAGGTGATATGAAGCCGTATGATACAGTCGAAGTGAATAAGAAGATATTTATTCTTGTACATCAGGGTTTGGGAAATTTTGAAAAGAACGGCAAAAAGCTGAAAAGCTATACAGTTGAAGATCTTGCTTTTACTCCGGTAGACTATCGAAAAAGATACTTTAAAGATAACGGTGTTTATATAGTATCGGGTCATGTGCCTGTATCCGAGATAACCGGTTCAAGCGAAAACGCAGAGGAGCTGTTCATTTATGAGAACAATATCTGTATTAACTGCAATGCCGCAAACGGCGGTACTCTTGCGTGCCTGTGCCTTGATGATATGAAGGACTTTTATACAGACTAACCTTGAAAGTGGAATTATTTAAAAGTGTAAAGTTGAAAGTGGAAAGTGGAATTATATAAAA
>JAFOMO010000259.1 GCA_017418905.1 Clostridia bacterium
CGTAATGGGCGATTTTGAAAACGACACAAGAACACATCATATCCATGTGGTAAAATACGGCTCGGAAGAGTGGGAAAATTATCTGAATTTCAGAGATTACCTTAGGAACTGTTCATCAATAACTTTTAATTTCTGTTTGTCTGATTTGCCCTGCACAGCGTTAAATTTTCTTGAAATACGTCAGTATTCCTGCGAAAATTTGCCTCGTGCAGAACAAATTATCCTAAGCATAAATTTAAAAGTTATTTCTTCACAGTTCCTTAATGCAAACGCAACAGCCGCCGAAAGATATGCTTCACTGAAAAGCTCTCTTGCAGAAAAATACCCTGATGACCGTATTGCATACACTCAGGGGAAAAGCAAGCTTATTGATATACTTCTTGATGAGGCTCGCATTTGGAGGAATACAAAATGAAAAAGCTTAATTTACTTTTCGCAGTATTGATATTTATAATTATCGCCGCAGGATGTTCAAGTCAAGCGGCAAATGAACAAGGAGCTGAAAGCATTATGAATACAGAAAACAACAAAAGCACAGAGAACACATCTTCAATAGTTTCCGAGAGTAAAACCGATATTACACCGACAAATACAGCAGGTGCAAGGCTTAATTATTTCGGTCATGCAAGCATGAGTATCATCACAGAAGATAATAAGGTAATATATATTGATCCGTATGAAAAAGGCGACTACTCCCATACAGCCGATCTTATACTTGTAACACACGATCACTTTGACCACAATCAAATTGATAAGATAAAGAACAGAAGTGACGACTGCAAGATAATAACGCAGTCGGAAGCACTTCAGAACGGCGAATACAAGACCTTTGAACTGCCGTTTGTAACCGTTGAAGCCGTAGAAGCAGGCAACAACCCTAATCACGATATTAATTCTTGTGTGGGGTATTTGCTCACGTTCAAAGCCGGAAAAACTGTCTATATTTCGGGCGATACATCAACAACAAACCAAATGAGCGAACTCAGCGAAAGGAATATTGATTACGCCTTTTTCTGCTGTGACGGCATTTATAATATGGATAATGATGAAGCGGCAAGATGTGCCGAAACAGTTGGCGCTAAACACAATATACCGTATCACAACGAACCGGCTAACGGTGATCTGCTCGACACAGAACTTGCAGAGAGCTGGAGCGCACCTGATAAAATGATTATTTTGCCCGGAGAAACTATTATACTTTATTAAATCTCCAAGCTCAATGCTTAAAGTGGAATTTGGAAAGTGAAAAGTGGAATTATTTTAAAAGCTTATAGCTCAAAGTTGTTTGCAATAACTCTTTGCGAAAATAATAATCAAAAGTCCCCGAAAAGCTATACAAACATACTTTTCGGGGGTAATTTTTTGATTTTCAAAAAGTTGAAAAGTGCTAAGTACTTAGAATAATTCCACTTTCAACTTTCAACTTTCAACTTTCAACTTTAGAATAATTCCACTTTCAACTTTTATCGAACAGCGGTATTGTATCCAAATCCCGACACATAAACCTCTGCGTGGTCAAAATCCAATCGTGAATAAGCAGTGGCAGTAAACGAACCTCCCGGCTGAATAGATGTATCATCAATAGAATCTCCGCCATAGAATAAAGCTGATGTATCATATATTATATTACCGGCTTTGTCAAAAAACAAAACACGCCCTTCAACAAACTCTGCCGGTATAGAGCCTTTATTCGTTACTGTTATGTCAAGCGTATCATCAGCGGTCTTTACCGTTTTTACATTCAGGTTCTTCTGTATGCCTACATACAAATCATCTGCTATCTCATATGAAAGCGAATAATCAAAAACAGAATCCTTCGGCTTATTGACAAAACCCATACTGCAAAGAGCCGTTTCACCCGGGGCAATAATGCTATCAGAATGAAAGCCGCTTACTGATGCAATTGTTCCGTCTTTGTTTCTGAGAATACCTGTGCCGTAAGCGTTAACTGTTTTATCAGAATTATTCTTTATCAAGAAGAAGTTTGATGTTAGAAGAGCACCGAAATTATCAAAGGTATATTCCATTTGCTTTACCTCAAACTTATCTTCCGGAACAGTTGGACTTTGATAATAAGACGCATTTGGTTCTAATGTATATGCGGTAAAATATACCTCTGCACGATCGTATTTTCCTTCAAAAAAATCAGAGTAATTATTAAACTGATAATACTTTGTTTCATTCGGAAAAACCGAACCGCCAAATTCATACTCATAATTGATAAGATAACCTTCTTTTGTGAAAAACAATGCATACCCCGCATAAATATCAGCACACTGTGTCCCGGTGTTTTTAATTTCTGCAACTACATTATTAGCATTTGAAGTATTTTTGTTTTCATAACAGATTATTTCAAGATCTTTGAGTACCGGACTGTACACATTATCTTCTTTGTAAGTAAAGGTGCTTTCAACAGATTCTACTCCTTGAACATTATAAAAATCAACACACATACAAGATGTTTCGCCTGCACCTAAAAACCTGAGCTCATCTTCGCCTGTGCCAATGCTTACGCCTTCTTTGTTTTTTGCCGTACAATTGGCAGTTATCGAAACATCTTTCTTTGAGTTGTTTGTGGCAATAATAAACACCTTTGTACCGCCCATTGTATTGTAATCATATATGTACTCTTTATACGAAAACTCGCCGTCTGTATACTCCTTACAGTCTTTGTGAAATTGACTGTCCATATAAGACTCATTAACATTATCAGAATCTATACCATCATAGCCCAATATCCAATTTTCAATGTCCTGCGGATTTTCGGTATCTTCGGTGATCTCTATATCCTCTGTATTAACACTCTCCTCGGGAAATCTGATCTCTTCCGGACGCTCGATATTATCCGACTGTTCTGTTTCTCCCATGACCGCCGCATTTATTTCATCGGCATACGGAATATCTCCGAGAAAATCTCTGAATGTATATTCCTTTCCGAACAATGTACAGCCCGAAAACAGAAAACACATTGCAAGGCATGACGCAATTATTCTTTTTTTCATAGCATTACCCCCCTTTTATATCATTCTTTGTATAATCCCTTTAACAGCTCTATCTCCTGTTTATAACCGGGCAAATCGTTTGGTGTTTCAAGTATCATAGGCAAGCCTTTCACCGCTTTATGATTTATAAATCTTTCAAAAGCTTCAATACCTATATTACCCTTGCCGATACACTCGTGTCTGTCTTTATGACTGCCCATTATATTTTTACTGTCATTTACATGAACAGCGTAAAGCTTGTTTAAACCTATTATACGGTCAAACTGTTCAAACACTCCGTCAAGATCATTTATAATATCATATCCGCCGTCAAAAATATGACAAGTATCCATACATACTCCGATCTTCTCTTTATGCTCTACTCTCTCGATAATAGCCTGAAGCTCTTCAAAGGTTCTGCCTATCTCGCTGCCCTTGCCTGCCATTGTTTCAAGCAAAACGGTTGTTTGCTGTTCGGGAGTAATAACATTATTAAGGAACTCGACAATATAATCAATACCCTTTTCCACACCTTGCTTTACATGACTGCCCGGGTGAAAATTATAGTAATTCCCCGGCACAAGCTCCATTCTTTTCAAGTCATCAGACATTAACAGATATGCAAGCTTTCTTGTTTTCTCTTCGGCAGAACATGCATTTAAGGTATACGGCGCATGAGCAACTATTTTTCCGCCGCCGTTCTCAGACCAGAATTTTATAAATTCTTCACAGTCTTTGGGATCGGGTTCTTTTGAAGAAAACCCTCTCGGATTTCTTGTGAAAAACTGAAACGTATTCGCCCCCAAAGATACAGCCTCTTTGCCCATATGCAAGAATCCCTTTGACGACGAAAGGTGACAACCTATTGTAAACATTATACTTACCTCGTTACATTGTTATAGATAATACATCAGCGTATTACAAAAGCCGCCGGAAAGAACACATCAGCCCGACGGCATATCATAATAAAATTTTACATTTTCTAAATCTGTACAAAAACAAATCGTTTGTTCGCAGGCAAAGGAACTGTGAAGAAATAACTTTTAAATTTATGCTAAGGATAATTTGTTCTGCACGAGGCAAATTTTCGCAGGAATACTGACGTTTTTCAAGAAGATTTAACGCTGTGCAGGGCAAATCAGACAAGCAGAAATTAAAAGTTATCAATTAACAGTTCCTAAATATTATCGGTTTAATTGTTTATAACTGCGTATTTGTCAGCGGCAACTCGCCGCTTCAATTTTCCATTTTAAAGAATGCAGCAAATGCCAGATACGTCATATATACGTCAACCTTTGAAACGATCTCAAACGGTGCGTGCATTGAAAGCACAGGTACGCCCAGATCTACAACATCAACATTGAGATTTGCAATGTACTTTGCTATCGTACCGCCGCCGCCTATATCTACCTTGCCAAGCTCGCCTGTCTGCCACAGGATCTTATTGTTTTCAAGCATACGGCGAATATAGCCCATATATTCGGCAGATGCGTCACTTGTATCATACTTGCCGCCGCTGCCCGTATATTTTGTGATAATAACACCGCCGTTCAGATAGCTTGCATTATTAGCCTCGAATGCGCTTGCATATGTCGGGTCAAAGGCTGCGTTTACGTCTGCCGAAAGACACTTTGATCTTGCCATAACATGACGATACTCTACACCGTCTGCCTGTGCAAGGTCTGCGATAAAGTCACGCAAAAATGCAGACTGCATACCTGTATTACCGTCTGAGCCTATCTCTTCTTTATCGCACAAGAATGTGATTACCGTGTTCTCGGGCAGTTCCGTTTCACAAGCGGCAATAACTCCGGGGTATGCGCACACCTTATCATCATGACCATATGCACCTACAAGACTTCTGTCAAAGCCTACATCTCTTGCTTTGAATGCAGGCACTAAATTAAGCTCTGCCGAAAGAAAATCAGACTCGATAATACCGTACTTCTCATACAGAAGATTTAATATATTAAGCTTTACCTGCTCGCTTTCTTTATCTTTATTAAACGGACGGCTGCCTATAAGCACGTTCAGATCTTCACCTGCAATTGCCTTTGCAAGAGGTTTTGTAACCTGCTCTTTAGCCAGGTGCGGCAAAAGGTCTGATACACAAAAACAAGGCTCATCGTCATTATCTCCGACTGAAACGTCAACAATTTCTCCGTCAAGCTTAACTATTCTTCCGTGAAGAGAAAGAGGTATAGTAGTCCACTGATACTTCTTTATACCGCCGTAGTAATGTGTTTTGAACATTGCAAGATCGTTTGCTTCATAAAGCGGATTCGGCTTTAAGTCAAGACGGGGTGAATCTATGTGAGCGATAACAAGCTTTACACCGTTTTTAACACCGTTTTTACCGATAACGGCAAGCCCAATATTTTTACCTCTGTTGATTACATATACCTTATCGCCGGCAGAGTATTTCTTATCTATATCGTATTTTACAAAGCCGTGATCTAAAGCGATTTTTTCTGTTGTATTAACTGCCTCTCGCTCAACCTTGCTTGTATTCATAAAAGCCTTATATCCCTCGCAGAACTCGTCTGCCTTTGCTATTATATCATTATCAAGCGACAATGCTCCGCTCGGCTTTTTTGCGGCAAGCTTTTCTTTTAACTTTGCCGCCTCGGTTTTCTTTTCTTCGGACATTATTATCATACCTTTCCGATCATACGATCACATTCAAATTATTTACATCGGGGTCTTCCGAGCCTGTAAGGCTGCACCCTTTTTCTTTTGCGTATTTTATATAGTCGAGTATCTCGTTTGTGATAAGCTCTCCGGGTGTAAGTATCGGTATTCCCGGCGGATAGCACATAACAAACTCACTGCATACTCTGCCTGATGTTTCTTCTATCGGGAGCGTTTCGCTCTCTGCATAAAAAGCCTCCTGCGGCGTTGCCTTTACTATCGGTTCTATATATTCACGGTGAGCCATACCTGTGCTTTTTTTGCCGTATCTTCTTCTTATCTCGGCAAGTGCGCTTACAAGGCGTTCAATATCTCTCTGTCTGTCGCCTACCGAAATATAAGCTAAAAAGTTGCCCAAGTCTCC